>CALGIR010000188.1 GCA_937915475.1 uncultured Bacteroidales bacterium | reverse complement strand
ACAGGTGGATTTTATGCAAAAGAGCCTTGTTCACTGGAATGTAACGTAAGCGGAGGAACAGGATCCAATTCGGACAGTTTTCAGATGCCAGCGTTTATGCCAGATAGGTTCCAGCCTGGAACACCAAACATTACAGGCATTTATGGCTTATTGGCAGCAATAAAGTATAAGCCAAATAATAGCTGGGGTCGGAAAGTATTCCTGTCAGTTATTAAAAATCTTTCTGAAAATCAAAGATTAAATGTGCTATGCGCTAGCAATCCCGAGAGCCAATCCGATGTATTCTCAATATACCCTAAAAACGGTGATGTGACTGGATTTGCTCATAGACTTTATACAAAATTTGGGATTGAGGTAAGGAGTGGTCTACATTGTAGTCCGTTTGCACATAAAACACTTAACACGTTTCCAAAGGGAAGCATTAGGATTTCGTTATCACCCTATCACTCTAACGATGATATTAGATATTTACATGAAAGCATCCTTAAAACAGCAGAAATGGGATACTAATAATGAGGACATTGCTAATTTTTCAGAATACGCATGCTGTAATCAAAGCTGAGAAAATAATTTTCGGTAAAGGAATTGTATATCAGATTTTACCAGTTCCCACAAGCATTAGCTCTGAATGTGGAATTTGCATAGAGATAGGTAGCATTGATGGTCAAACGGTTCAAGAATACCTTCGAAATGAGGAAATAGCCTTTCAACAGATTAAAATAGTTTAACCATGGAATTCGATCTTCTTTCAACTGTAGAATACGGGGGATGTTCTGCAAAGATTCCAGCTGCGCTTCTCGAAAAGGCATTGCTATCCATACCAAGAGTAAAGGATAGCAATTTGCTTGTAGATATTGATACCCACGATGATGCTGGAGTTTATAAAATATCTGAGGACACCGCACTAATTTTTACCACTGATTTTTTCCCACCAATATGCTCTGATCCTTATGATTTTGGACAGATTGCTGCAAGTAATTCTTTAAGTGATGTGTATGCAATGGGAGGGGAGCCCTTTCTTGCGCTAAATATTGCTATGTTTCCAGCATCAAAAATCCCCCTAAGTGTTTATAGCCGAATACTTGAAGGGGCTGCTAATATGGCCACTCAGGCTAAAACGCTCATTATTGGGGGTCACACTATTGACGATTATCCACCAAAGTTTGGGCTAGCGGTAATTGGGAAAGTTCATCCTGACAAGGTAATTACCAATGCTGGACTTAAACCAGGTCAAGTATTAGTACTTACAAAACCATTAGGAATGGGGGTTATTGTTGCGGGAAAAAGGCTTCAGATGGTGAAAGAATCGGCATACACCGAGGCGTTAAAATGGATGAAAACACTTAATAATCAAGTGGATATACTTCAACGGTTTAATGTTACTGGTGCAACCGATATTACGGGCTTTGGCTTACTGGGACATGCTCTTAAAATGGCTAAAGCAAGTAAAGTACGCATAACCATTAATTCAAAAATTGTTCCCTCGCTGCCAGAAGCCCTTAACCTAATCGATAACGGTTGCATTCCTGGTGCTGCTTTCAGAAACATTGAGTATGCCGAGGGAAAATTAGCTATCAAGTCATGCGATTATAATCATAAAATGCTATTAGCCGATGCTCAAACATCTGGCGGATTACTTATTGGAGTTGATGAGGACAAGGGCAACGATTTAGTTGTTCAATTAAAGCAAGAAGGATTAAGCTACACCAGCATAATTGGTAAGGTGAGTAATAATGATGGGAACCAAAATGACCTTGTTATACTAGAATAAAATACTGTAATATTGAAGTTGGTTGAAGGAAAATATTATCACTTTAAAGTTCTTAAAACAGTCAATTTACCAGAGGAGGGTGATCATTATATGCTAAGGCATAAATCGGGTAGAAGATTGCTTTTACCGGCAGAACCCTATAATAACTATTGTATTGGAGTTAACAGCACAATTGAATGTAAAGTAGATAAAATTAACTGCACTGGTAAGGTATTTCTAGAGCCTCGACATCCCGTATACATAGAAGATAAAATTTATGACTTTACCGTACATCAAAATAGTGTTAAGGACATTAACTTAAATGAGACTATTACTGTTCATGATGTTTTTAATAATGAGGTTCAGGTTAATTGGCCTTCCAACAAATCAAAATTGCCTGAAATAGGCACCAATATAAAACTACGGGTTGATAGGTTGACGAATGGAGTTCCAATACTAAATATTTAAAAGAAAATACTATTACTCTAAAATGAGTGCTATGTATTTTGTGTATTTGCTTGATAAGCATAAAACCCAGCGAAAAGTCACCAGGTTTTATGCTTGCGAAAAGAATAGAGACAAATTTCCAATTACCTCTAAAAATTAGTCGACATCATCAAAGTCATCATCTCCAAAACTGCTACTATCTTCATCTTCAATATCATCAGGAAAAGAATCAGAGTCAGATTCAGTCCCAATACTATCTGAGTCGCTAAAGAAACCTTTTCGCTGATCATCATCCTTGGGCTTTGTGTCAATTTTAACGTTTACCTTAACCAAATAGCTAGCTTCTTCAGTATCTATAGTAATAGCATGAAAAAAATCATTATTTGGTTTGGTAACCTTAATCACATGGTCAGAGTAACCATTCGGATATTTATTTTTAATCAGCATTAACAACTCTGGCGTTAAGTTCTTGTAGTTGATTACCAGCTTCTTCTTAGTCATAAAATGTTTTTTTTAATACTTTGCAATAATACATTAAATATCCATAAGAAAAATAATATTTTGGAAATTTTGTGCTCTATTTTGCTCTTCTTTTTTGATAATTTTATCGATTTTTGACCCCCGAAAGATGTTTAAAATACCTGATAACAAAAGTCTTATAATGCATATTATGTTAAACACAGGTATTTTAATTAAGGGGCACCAACTATGCCCCTTAATTAAAAAATTACTGTTTTAATTCATTCCACTTCTCATTAATTTCTTCATATTTTTTCATATTCTCATCACTTTCATTTCTATACCTAAAGTAAAGGTTTCTTAGAGATTCTACCGTTTGTATATTTTCGGGTTCTATTTCAAGGGCTCTCTCCATATACGGAATGCTCTTTTTAAATTGTACGTTAGATTTCCCTAAAAGCTCATCATACTTTTCCACCTCTCTTGCAGGCACTTTATTTGCTTCCTCTAAAAACTTTACCCCTTGATTGAAATAAAGCGCTGCCAAATTATATACAGCATCAAAGAACTCCGGATTTAGATCAATAGATTTATTATACGCATTTACAGCCTCATTTAAATTACCAAGATTATCAAGGAGTGTGCCTTTAGCAAAATAAAGCGAATAGTTTTCGTCTGTTTTAATTGCTTGATCAATATATTCAATAACAACTTCGGGATTTTCCTCTTTTGCAAGATAATAGTTAATTAGACCATAAAGGATATTCTGGTTCTTGGGGAATTTAACAAACCCTTTCTCTAGAAATGGTAAACCATCCTCTGCCTTATCAATTGAATTATAGGCATCATATGCATTGTAATAAACGTTGCCATCATAGTATGAATCAAATTCAATAGACTTTTTGTAGAGTTTGATAGCCCCTTCATAATCCTTGTTCAACTGTGCAGAAAGCCCAGCATAGTATATCATTGCAGTATCAACATAGTTAATCAAGGGCATTTCACCAATCTCAAAAGCCTTTACAAAATAATCATGAGATTTGCCAAAATCTCTCTTTGCATAACTTATGGAACCTTCTATTAAATAGTTATTTTTGAGTCTCTCGTAGAGCGTTTTTAGTTTCCTTTCTGATTTATTTTTAATATCCAGCGTAGCAACTTTTTGAAGCCCACGATATGATTCATTCAACGGATCCTTATATAAAGGTTTAGTAAAAGTCCAATATACAAGCATTTGCTCCATAAAAAAGAAATCTGTTCTCTCCATTTCATACCTATCAATCTTTTCTCCTTCGATTTCCTCTACACTTTTTGACTTAGGAGAGCCCACAACCAGTTCAAACTCATTAGTAGTCATGCCATTATTAGCACTCAATGTCATTGCATCGTACACATCGAGCATAAGTTCACTTCGCGTAAGCCATGTTTTATAGTTAGCCGATTTTTTTTCGTGTTCAATTGCCGAATTGCTCTTATCAATCTTCTTTTCTAAAGATTTATAGTTTACCTGGGTTGATGTTTGTGCAAATGCTGATACCACAATAAATGCAGACAGCAAGGTTAAGGAAATTCTTTTCATAATTATTGTTTTAAGTTTTTACTATTTACTAACTCTGCTCTTCGCTTGTAATGTCTTCGTTATCAACGATATCTTCCATTAACTCTATATTAACTCTATTTCATTTTCGTCTTCGGCTTCAACTTTGGCTACGGCAGCTATTGAGTCTTCATTTCTAAGGTTGATTAACCTAACCCCCTGAGTTGCCCTTCCTGCCAACCTTACTTGCATTACTGCAAGCCTTATAGTTATGCCACTCTTATTAATAATCATAAGGTCATTATCATCAGTTACTCCCTTTAGGGCAATTAGTTTACCAGTCTTTTCGGTAATATTAATTGTTTTCACTCCTTTCCCTCCCCTGTTTGTAGTTCTATAATCATCAAAATCGGAACGTTTACCATATCCGTTCTCAGAAACCACAAGTATATCAACCTTTTCGTCTTTATTTACACAAACCATGCCAACCACCTCGTCGTCACCTTCAATAGAAATGCCTCGCACTCCTCCTCCTGTTCTGCCAATTGGCCTAACCCGACTTTCATTAAACCTTATGGCTTTACCATTTCGGGCTGCTAGCATTATATCGCATCCGCCATCAGTTAGGCAAGCCTCAAGCAGTTGGTCGCCTTCTTTAATGGTAATTGCTATAACCCCATTTTGTCTTGGGCGGCTATATGCCTCAAGAGAAGTTTTCTTAACAGTGCCTTTCTTTGTACACAGAATGATGAAATTATTCCTCACATATTCAGGATCATTCAACTTTTTAACATTGATATAAGCCTTAACTGTATCATTTGGTTCTATGTTAACAAGATTTTGGATTGCTCTGCCTTTCGATGATTTTGTTCCCTCTGGTATTTCGTATACCTTAAGCCAGAAACACTTGCCATTTTCAGTAAAGAAAAGCATGGTATTATGCATTGAAGCAATAAATAGATGCTCAATAAAGTCCTCATCCCGTGCAGCAGATCCTTTTGCACCAACACCTCCCCTAGCCTGAAGTCGATACTCGGTTAAAGGGGTGCGCTTTATATAACCAAGATGTGAAATGGTTATAACAACGTCATCGTCTGCGTAAAAATCTTCAGGGTTGAATTCTCCCTCGTCGGGTACAATCTCAGTTCTTCGCTTATCTCCATAACGTTGCTTTACATCAATTAATTCGTCTTTAATTATACTCATCTGCAACGCTTCATCCTGAAGTATATTTTTGTAAAACTCTATTTTCTTCAGCAATTCTGCATGTTCTTCCTTTACTCTATCTCTTTCAAGTCCGGTAAGACTTCTAAGACGCATGTCAATTATTGCCCTAGACTGTATTTCTGACAAACCAAAACGTTCCATCAAATTTTCTCTAGCCTCATCTGGGGTCTGCGCAGCACGGATAATCTTTATTACCTCATCTATATTGTCTATAGCAATAAGTAATCCCTCTAATATATGTGCACGTTTTTCTGCTTGGTCTAAGTCATACTGAGTTCGGCGAATAATTACCTGATGCCTATGCTTCACAAAGTGATGGATTAAATCCTTGAGATTTAACATGCGGGGACGCCCGTCAACAAGGGCAATACTATTGGTAGAAAATGTTGATTGAAGTTGAGTTTGCTTAAACAGGTTATTCAATACAACGTTGGCAACTGCCTCTCTCTTAAGGATAATAACTACTCTAGTTCCGTGTCTATCGGACTCATCGTTTATGTAGCTAATACCCTCAATCTTCTTCTCGTTGATTAAATCGGCAATTTTCTTAATCATATCTGCCTTATTGACCATATAAGGTGTCTCCGATACAATTATTCTGGTTCTTCCCGTTTCTGTTTGCTCAATCTCTGTTTTAGATCGTATTACTACCCTTCCCCTTCCAGTTCGATAAGCATCCTTTATTCCTTGGATACCATAAATAATACCACCAGTGGGAAAATCAGGCCCTTGAACATATTCGATTAGTTCATCAATCTCTATTTCGGGATTATCGATATAAGCACAAATTGCGTCAATTACCTCAGAAAGGTTATGTGGCGGCATATTAGTAGCCATCCCCACAGCAATACCTGACGTCCCATTAACTAAAAGCAATGGTATTTTGGTGGGAAGAATAACAGGCTCTTCCAGCGAGTCGTCAAAATTGAGTCTCAGGTCAACGGTGTTCTTATCTAAGTCGGCAAGAACATCTTCAGTTATTTTCATAAAACGCGCTTCTGTATAGCGCATCGCAGCTGGACTATCACCGTCAATTGAGCCAAAGTTACCCTGCCCCTCAACCAATGGGTACCGTAATGACCAAACCTGTGCCATTCTTACCATTGCATCATAAACCGAGGTATCTCCGTGAGGGTGATACTTACCCAAAACCTCCCCAACAATACGGGCCGATTTTTTAAATGGTTTACCTGGAAACAAGCTTAGTCCTAACATGCCATAGAGAACCCTGCGATGAACAGGCTTAAGCCCGTCGCGCACATCAGGGAGTGCTCTTGAAACAATTACGGACATTGAGTAATCAATATAGGCGGTCTTCATCTCTTCCTCAATATTCACCACCTTAACTCTCTGATTTTCTATCATCTGTGAAACTTTTTTTATTAGCAAAAATGCATACTTAAATCAGGATACCCTTCAATAAATAACTCGCTAATGTACCATTTTAATAGCAGATTATTAAATGAAAAGTCGAGTATTTATAAACATGTTTTGTAACAATAGCTTAAACACTCTTAAAACTATCTTTAAAGTCTCAATAATTGTGTAAATTGACAACATTCGGTTGGTAATTCTGTTATTCTATACTACTTTAGTAACGAAAAAATCAAGTTTTTTTATGGACTATAAATATTCAAATAAGATAAAGGAAGTTCTGACTTACAGCCGTGAAGAAGCTGTTCGTCTAGGTAATACTACAATTAGAACCGAACACCTTTTCCTTGGAATTCTTCGCGATGGCGAGGGTGCTGCAATTAATATTCTTTTGGAGTTAGGACTAGATCTGGCTGAAACAAAGAAGATTATTGAAACGAAAATTCGAAATACGGCAATAAGCCCCAGCCCCACCGATCCTGATAGCATACCTCTAATTAAAAATGCTGAGAGGGTGCTAAAGTTAGTAGCGCTTGTTGCTCGAGAACTTAAAAATGACACCATTAGTACTGTTCACCTATTATTGGCAATACTGAAGGATGAGAGCAGCATTGTAACCCAATTGTTAAATGAAAATGACATAGGGTATTTTACCGTAAAAGCTGAACTAAAACCTGAAATCATTGAAGCAAAAGCCGATTTTTCCGATGAGGAAGATGAGCGCTCATTTGGATCGCAACGTGGTCCGCAGCAAACACCAGGAAAAGCGGTCAGTGACACTCCTGTCCTCGACAACTTTGGAATAGATCTTACAAAAGCTGCCGAGGAAAATAGACTGGATCCAATAGTTGGACGAGAGCGCGAAATTGAGCGCATATCCCAAATCCTTAGCCGCAGAAAAAAGAACAATCCCATACTTATAGGGGATCCTGGCGTAGGAAAATCTGCAATTGCAGAAGGTCTGGCACTACGAATAGCTAAAAGAAAAGTATCGCGTATACTTTTTAACAAAAGGGTAGTTACTTTGGATTTAGCTTCGATTGTTGCCGGAACAAAATACAGAGGTCAATTTGAAGAAAGAATGAAAGCAATTCTTAACGAGCTTTCAAAAACTAATGATGTTATCCTGTTCATCGATGAAATCCATACCATTGTTGGTGCTGGGGGTGCAACTGGTTCACTAGACGCTGCAAACATGCTCAAACCTGCCCTTGCGAGAGGTGAATTGCAATGTATTGGAGCAACAACACTAGATGAATACCGTGAGCACATTGAAAAAGATGGCGCCCTAGAGAGACGTTTCCAAAAGGTAATAGTTGAGCCCACCTCTCCAGAGGAAACCGTTGAGATACTAAATAAGATCAAAGAACGCTACGAAGATCATCATAATGTAACCTATTCTCCAGAAGCAATTGAGGCCTGTGTAAAACTTACGATGCGATACATTTCGGACAGACATCTACCTGATAAAGCCATTGATGCACTTGATGAGGCTGGCTCAAGGGTTCACATAGCAAACATTAAGGTGCCAGAAAAGATTCTGACACTGGAAAAACAAATTGAGGAAGCCAAAGTTGAGAAACTTAAAGCCGTTAAGAATCAGGATTTCGAATCTGCTGCCAGTTTTCGGGATAGAGAAAAGCAGTTTCTTGAACAACTTGACAAGGAACAGCAACGCTGGGAACGAGAACTTGTTAAACACCGAGAACTTGTTTATGATGAAAAAGTTGCCGAAGTTGTTGCAATGATGACAGGAGTGCCGGTTCAGCGAATAGCGCAGGCTGAGGGAAGTCGTTTACTTAGGATGGGCGAAGAGATCAAAGACTCTATTATAGGACAGGATGAGGCCATTGCTAAGATTGTAAAATCAATACAACGCAATAGAGCAGGACTAAAGGATCCTAACAAACCCATTGGCACTTTTGTTTTCCTCGGTCCTACTGGTGTTGGTAAAACCCAACTTGCCAAAGTTTTAGCAACATATCTATTCGATACCACTGAGAATCTGATAAGGATTGATATGAGTGAATACATGGAAAAATTCTCTGTGTCAAGGTTGATTGGAGCTCCTCCAGGATATGTTGGATACGAACAAGGTGGGCAACTTACAGAAAAGGTAAGACGCAGACCTTACTCCATAGTTCTGCTAGATGAGATTGAGAAAGCACACCCAGATGTATTTCATATTTTACTTCAAGTACTTGATGAAGGTCAACTTACCGATAGCCTTGGAAGAAGAGTAGATTTTAAGAATACTGTTATCATAATGACCTCAAACATAGGTACAAGGGAACTGAAAGATTTTGGTAGAGGTGTTGGATTTAAATCACCAAATATTGAGTCATCATCAGATGATTACGCAAAAAGTGTAATACAAAAAGCCCTTAAGAAAGCCTTTGCCCCTGAATTCCTTAACCGTTTAGACGATATTATAATATTTAACTCATTAACTAGGGAGGACATCCATAAGATTATCGATATTGAACTTAAAGGATTGTTCGAAAGAATTCACAACTTGGGTTACAGAATTCAACTATCCAACGCTGCAAAAGACTTTGTTGCAGAGAAGGGTTACGACATTCAGTACGGAGCCCGCCCGCTTAAACGTGCTATCCAAAAACACCTCGAAGATGAAATGGCTGAAGTAATTATTAAAAGTGAAATTCAAGTGGGTGATACAATTCAGGTTGGTTATAGCAAGAAGAGTGATGAGATAACAATTAAAATTAAGAAAAAGGACGAAAAAGAGGAAGCCAACACCGATACGGACATTACATAAACACAAAGCGCCCTATTTTGGGGCGCTTTTTTAATAAAAAGACTATTTCAAATACCAAATAAACAAAGTTGTATTTAACACGTTAGATAGATTAAATTGATTAATAACATAAACACTAACTAGCCATGAACAATAGTAAAATTACCTTTGGAGCAAATCCAGTTAACCTTATCGGGAAATTAGTTGAGGTTGGCGATAAAGCAGAAAACTTCACTGCAATTGACGAATCTCTAAAACCCATTACATTAGATGAATTTTCAAGTAAGGTAAAACTCATTTCCATATTTCCATCAATTGATACCAGCGTTTGCTCACTACAAACTAGAAAGTTTAATCAGGAAGCCGCAAAGTTTAAAAATAAGGTAGCATTTATTGCTCTATCAGCCGATTTACCATTTGCGCTAAAGCGCTTCTGTGGTGCGGAGGGTATTGATAACTTAACTCCATTATCGGACCACAAGGACATGGATTTTGGAAATAAGTTTGGGTTTCACATAAAGGAATTAAGGCTTTTGGCTAGAGGCGTGATAATTATTGATGATAAAAATATAGTGCAGTACGTTGAGATTGTTCCTGAAATTGGAAATGAACCAAACTATGAGGCTGCTATAGCCAAGTTAAACAGAATGATAAAGTAGTGTTCCTTTTTTTGAGACCAGAAGGGGGCATTTTCTGCCCCTTTTTTTAAATAGTTTCACAGCAAGGTTTATTTAACCCTAATATCTGAGATGTAATATCCATATCAACACAAACGCCTGGCTTTAAAGTCATTCTGTATAGCAAATTTTTCAGAGAAATGGACTAACTGGAGATGTTTATTTCACACCAATCAGTTAACCCTAAATCTACCTACCCTTAACTTGTAATATACTATTACCCGCTGCCTATACCACTCTTTTTAAATAAAAAGTGAATCACTTCCTATCCGAACAATCAACTTAAGGTTCTGCCTATTAAGTTGCTAATCTCCGATTACTTATACACTCACCATCAGCAGCAGTTACCTAGTAATCAATAGGAACAATCTTTATCGATTACTTTTCTTCGCTTTGGAATATTGAATGATACGTCGTTAAATAATAGCTTAAAGCTAGCAAAAGGAAAAAAAATGGCGATATTTACCCACTCAATTCCCTCATATTTGCTAAACTCACTTTGTTAATTAATCAAACTCACAATGCTTTCTGAAAAGGACATTTTACAACTCGAAAAACTTGGAATATCTGGTAATCTGGCCTATAGGCAGATTGACAAGTTTAAGGAAGGCTTCCCTCCCATCCATCTTGTTTGCCCCGCGAAGGTAAACGATGGAATTATTAGACTTGAAGACAGTGAGGTTGATGATCTCATTGAGGTATACAAAAGCTACGAAGGCAATCGTTTAAAATTTGTGCCTGCATCGGGTGCAGCAACCCGTATGTTCAAAGAACTAAATCAATTTAAAACCACAGGGGAAATCAATCCTTTAACATGCGAGTTTATTTCGAACCTCCCCAAGTTTCCTTTTTATAATGATTTGATAGAAATACTTGACAGTGAAAATTTAAGCCTAAACGATCTCGTGGATCAAGAGGATTTTGAACCAATAATTGAAGCATTACTTGACCCAAATGGATTAAATTATGGTGCACTACCAAAAGGGCTTATCAAGTTTCACAAGTACAGCGACCACACGCGCACTGCATTTGAAGAGCAGATAGTTGAAGGCACTCAGTATGCCAGAATGCCTAATAACGAGGTGAATATACATTTAACTGTATCGCCCGAGCATTTAGAAAACTTCAAAGAGATTCTGAATGATAAATCCCAATTAATTTGCTCCAAGTATGGAGTTAAACTAAACGTTACCTTCTCGGAACAAAAGAAAAGTACCGACACCATTGCTGTGGACAAAAACAGCATACCCGTCAGAAATTCTGATGGAAACCTGCTCCTTCGACCTGGGGGACACGGTGCGCTAATTGAGAATCTGAATGACTTATCAAGCGATATCATTTTTGTTAAAAACATTGACAATGTTGTATCCGATAGGCTAAAACCTCAAACCGTTCTGTATAAAAAAGCCCTTATGGGGCTTCTTATTAGCTACCAAAGCATCATTTTCGATTATTTGAACCTTTTACAAGGAGAGAGTGTTGATATCAAATCTCTTGGAGAAATCCTTGATTTCACAATTAATGAGCTCTGTATACTTTCGCCTTTAGGTTTAGAAGTAAGTAACCCCGATGCGCTTAAATCTTATTTACTTGAGAAATTAAACCGTCCGCTCAGGGTTTGTGGCATGGTTAAAAACGAGGGAGAACCTGGAGGAGGTCCGTTTTGGACCACAAATACTGATGGTTCTATATCGCTTCAAATTGTTGAAAAATCACAAGTTAATCAGAACAGCCCAAAGCAGAAAGAAATATTTAGCGCATCAACACATTTTAATCCTGTTGATTTGGTTTGTGCAACAAAAGATGTTGAGGGTCAAAAATTCAATCTCTTAAACTACACTGAACCAACAGCTGGATTTATTTCAACAAAAAGTTATAATGGCAAGGAGATTAAGGTACAGGAACTTCCAGGTCTTTGGAATGGGGCAATGGCAAATTGGAACACCATTTTTGTTGAGGTTCCGCTGGTAACATTTAACCCTGTAAAAACGGTAATGGACCTACTGCGCGAACAGCATCAGGCATAGTTTTAACATCAAAAAACCTACTTTCCTTTACGCCAGCGTTTTAGCGGGTTAAGTTTTCTGATAGGGGATTTTGCTGGAAATATTCCAGAGCTAACTTTTCTAACATCTTCAATGGAGAAAAATGTTTTGGGGTTAAATTGCTCAATTACTGATGTAACATGGGGGAGATTGCTGCGCTTAACTATAGAATATATCAAATGAACTTTACCCTTACTGCCTTCAGCCTCAACTGTAGTTGCACCATAGCCATTCTCATTTAGTTTCTTAACCAAAAGATTACCATCCTTTGAAGCAATAACCCTTATAATCAGATTGCCCATAGCTAAATGCTCTTCCAGCCTCATACCCACCCAATTACCTGTGGCAAAACCAGCAGCATAGGCAAAATAACACGCAAAATTGTTGAGATTGCTCATTATTTGACCCATAGCAATTATCCAAATAAAAATCTCAAAAAAGCCTAGTATGGGTGCTATCATTTTTTGTCCTTTTGAGACAAAGATAATCCTCATTGTGCCTAGCGTAACATCAATAATACGGGCAAAAAAGATTAACAATGGTAATACTAGATATAGATACAGACTGCTTTCAAAAAATATTAAATCCATTTTTTACAATTTTAAAGGTGCAAAACTAAGAAGATTTCTAATACATCAGTTCATAAAATGAATAAAGCAGCAATTTATAAAAAATTATTTGTTAATATTCTCTAGTATATTCAATCCTTTCGGTGCTCGAACCCTTATTTAACAACCATTGCCTCTTTATAATGATTTTTGTTGGGATTCCCGTTCAGCTATTTAACCCTGTAAGATGGTAGATTTACTGCGCACAAACAGCATAAGGCAAAACTTAAATAACATGAAACCAAGCCACTGCATTTTAAATGAATTACGCTTGGTTATATGAGATTTTGACAATAATATTATGGAGTTAACCACACAACAAGCATCCTAAATAAAGAAAAATATTTTATTCAAGAATCTTCACTTTTTCAAAACTCGCAGAGCTGTGGTTTTTTTAAAAAAGAATAAAGCATCGTAGCGCAACGGAACTATACTGGGAATAAATTGTCTTTTATCACCAAAGGGATTATAGACAACCCCCACTGCTCTATTACCCATCACCTTTAGGTTCTCTTCCTTTCGATCCTCTTTATCAAAAATCATATAAAAGCATTCCTGTTCAATTTGATTCAATTCATATTCTATGCTATTGGGAACAGCAGGCGGAATGGTCATTTCCTGCATGGGGGCACCCCAACTCGAGCCTGCCATCACTTTTCCTTCATAGGTGGTAAATCCGATTAAAAGAACATTATCGTTGCCTAATCCTTCTCGGGAAAGTTGCCCAATATTTTTCTCACCAGTGTTTCGCATACTTGTGTAATCTGCATCGCCAATATGAGTATTGTGAGCCCAAACAATTCCCTTGGAATTCTCACCATAAAGATTTAATAAATCATTGACGGTGCCATGCATATGATGAACCCGAGAATTCCATGAAACATATCCTTCTGAGGCTACACTTTCCCTGTAAAACTCCTCGGCATTCTGTACCACGATTGTGTTTTGTAGCAAATAAAAGTAGCTATCATCAGAAAGCTCTGAAAAACTACTACGATTATTTCTTATGTACTCTACTACATTTTTTGTGGCAGTTGCACATACCTCTTTTCCGGCGCGCACTGCATGAGCGTAACTCCAACTATCTCCCTGGTGCGAACCGAAACACTTATATTGGCTTTTTACATATCTATAAGCAGTCTTGTTTGTTCTTTTGAGTAAATCCAAAACCACTTTTTTGGAATTCCATTCATCATATACATCCATGCCATAAAAGCCTACTTTTTTATCCTGTGGTAACTTGTCATTGTAACTGCGAAGCCATTCGGCCAATGCTACAACCTCTTCATTGGCCCACATCCAGGTTGGCCATCTGTTGAGCTTTAACAAAATCTCCTGAGCTGAGTTTGCCGCACCATCCAAATTTTTGACATAGCGATTGAGATGATACAAGCTGGCAAAATCTCCTTCAACCGCAATAAAGTTAAAGTTTTGTTCCGCTATTAGTCGTCGGCTTATCTTATCCCGCCATAGGTAATATTCGTGGGTGCCATGACTCGCCTCTCCCATTAACACCAATCCCTTATCAGCAGCCGCCAAAATTAGCCTGTCCAAATTAGCATCCCCGTCAAGAGGAATAACTTTTTGTTCAATATTTTGCGCTGAAGAAAACATACTGCAAAATAACAATAAAAACCCTAAAAAGCATTTCATGAGTAATTGATTTATAAGCAAATAAATATAACCATAATTAATGTGCTTGGCAAGTAATCCATAAGTCATTTGTCTAGCTCAAAATATAACATATCGTAGTGGTTGTAAAATTGCCAAGGTTGACCATATTATCTGAACAATGATAAATATTCTAATAAAAATCTCAATAAAATCTAGCATGAGAACTATCAACTTTTGTCCTTTTGAGACAAGTAGAACCCTCATTGTACCTAAGCGTAACGTCAATAACACGCGCTAAAACAATTAGCATACAATACCTACGATAATAGATACAAATTATTCACTAATCTTCTCCAGCGCATCCAATCCTTCAATCTTTATTGATTGGGAAATTTTGACAATCTGTTTTAAGTCAATGTTTTTACCCTGGATTGATATTAAAACATTGGAATCCCCTCCAGCAATAAGTAAAAGTTCAACAATTTTACCCTGAACATCTTTTACCAAAAAAGTAAGGTGTTCGCTCTTTTCTTTAACAACCATTAGCTCCTTATAGTCATTTTTGGAGAGCTCTTTCATTATCTCATTATAGAAGTTTATACCCTGCTTTGGGTTTTCCGTAGTCAAAATCTTAATGCTTGACAATCCGCTTAGGGCATTGTTTAATGCCTTATCTTCAGTATCTATTGATGAGAAAAGAGAAAACATGTACTCAGATATATAAACCGAGGTGTATCCCTCTTTCCCTGAATACTTTTCAAAAAGTTTGTCCACAGGGGAGTTCTGCCCCATTAGCATGCTTGACAATACGAGCATAAAAAATGCACTAAGAAACCTTTTCATATTATTAGTTGTTTAGTTATCTTTTGATAATTGATTGTTTTTACTCTTGCCTTCGGTACTAAATATGTCGCCAATAATATACTCAGGCCTCTTTATCTCCTCGACCATATTAAGGTAAGAGATGCCTTTTGAAAACCTATCGAAGGTTTTGAAGGAGTTTAGCGGAATTTGCAGGTGGTCCAGGGGTTCTAACCCATCTGAAACTTGGCTAATTTTTGAGCCTACCAATACTAGCACTCTCTGAGTTTCTAGTAAAGCCATTTTGGGGTCATCGAAGGTGTCAACAAGCGATTTTGTGTTACTGTTAGTTGTAAAGAAAAGTGTAAAACCTATTGCTAAAGCAATTGTAGCAGCTGAAGATAAGATTGCACCCCTGTAGCCTTTAATCTTTCTCCGATTTGCTTCGATTTGCTGCCACTTATGGGTTTCAGATAGGATATCCTTTATAATGACTTCATCATCAACGTTAGGCTGTTCTAATGTCATAAGAAACATATCCCTGTCAGGGACTAGAGCCTTTGGAACCTCTTGCTCTGTAAAAAAATTTCTAAGCAAAGCCTCTTCTTCAATAGAGGTTTCGCCGTTATAGTAATTCTCAAGCAGAAATTTAATTTTTTGATTCATAAATATAATGAGTTTTAACTCTCTTTTTTTCTTTGGCTACAACATACTCCCTAATGCTCTTTCGTGCTCTCGATAGGGTTACCCTAACATTTTCGGGTGTCAAGTTAAGTTCGAGTGCAATATCCTTAAAATCCATTTGCTCAATATCCCTCATGGTAAATATCTTTTGTTGCGTTTCGCTTAATGAGGCTAAGGCTTCTCTTACCAACCCTAACCTATTCTCAACAGAATCATCGTTAATGGTTCCACTTTCCACTACGCTTTGAGCTTCGCTTTGCTCAATTGGCAGTGTATCCTTTCGTAATCTAAGCCTATCTATGCATTCGTTGCGCGTAATGGTCCTTGCATATGCCTCAATGCTTCTAATGGTAAATAAACCCTTACGATTAACCCAGAGTTTATAAAATACATCCTGCACACAATCCTTGGCCTCATCTGCATCTCCCAAAAGTTTGTAACAAATGCCGTACATTAAAGGGCTTAAAGGAACTATTTTTTCTTTGAACAAGTGTTCATCCATTAGCTTACAACCCAAATTTATACTGGATCCTCTATCCTAACCCTAGTCTGCAAATTTAGCAACAACTTCCAATAGTTCTTCATTCGTTATTTTGCCCCTAATCGATAAGCAAATAACAGATACTGCATCGTTTATAATAAAAATCAACTCTTTAATACTGCTCCCCTGTTTGACTGTAATCTTCAATTCTGAGTCAATCACCTCAAGCAAATCATCATATCCAAAAAGATTAAGACTGTTGCCAATCCGTTCAAATATCCCCGAAGCATTATGTAACGGATTAGAAAACCTGGTACTTTTATGGCTCTTATCTGCTCGCCCCTTAACAGTTTACGCATTATGGGTCTGCTGCTAACACTACCATCACTTGAATACGCTTGCAGCAGTATAAACCTGAGGCAAATCACTATTGTTATTTGCAACTATCTTCTCGTAATCATCGTGTTTTGAATGTGCACTCCTAAAACTAGCTAGAGTTTTAGGAGAGCACAAATGTTGACCCTATTGTTCTTCAAGGCTCTTTAACAGCGAAATGTGGTTCATGCCTATTTTACCTGAGGAACTCCCTAGACTAGATAATTCATGTAGGCTAATATTCCCAGAAAGTGAAATCAGGATCTCCTCTGTCCTATCAATAGCCACCATTACCAAGTCGGTTATCATCTCGCCATTCTGTTTTACAAAAAAGTCTACCTTTTGAGCGCCATCAACAACCTGCATAATGGTTTTATAGTTTAGATCCACCATCTGCTTCCTTATTTCCTTGGTAAATCCTACTGCTTTATCGTCAGAAACAAGAATCTTTAAAGATGTAATCTTCTCAGATAACTGTTTTAACACCTCATTCTTAGCATCAACCATTGATAGCAGCTGAAATAGCTCAGACGTTATTGAGACTGATGTAAAGCCAGTTTTCCCAGAGTATTGTGAGAAAGCCTTATCTATGGTAGATTGGCCAAAAGTATTAGTAACAAGGAATAGTGAAATGACTAAAGTTATTGTTCTCATAATTCATTCAATTATTATTAATAAAACGTTAATCTAACCGCGGTTCACATATTAATGACGAATAACCATTGATTTTGTAACAACAAGAATGATATTTTTGATTGTTTTAATTTGAATGATCTTTTTTACACCTTTATAAAATCCTAGGTATTAATGCCATTAGAATAATATCAGCAAAAAAAGCCAAAAATTTAAGAAGATGTTTGTATGAAACGATAAAAAGCATTAGTTTTGCACGGCTTTTAAGGTTTTGAAATGATGTTTTAGGTAAACACGAAGAAGTTAAAAGCCTTTTTTAAAAGTTTTGATTCAGTAGCTCAGCTGGTAGAGCACATCCCTTTTAAGGATGGGGTCCTGGGTTCGAGCCCCAGCTGGATCACAAAAGAATTAAAAAGGAAGATTCAGTAGCTCAGCTGGTAGAGCACATCCCTTTTAAGGATGGGGTCCTGGGTTCGAGCCCCAGCTGGATCACAAAAAAAGCAGCCAATTGGGCTGCTTTTTTATTATATTAATATTTCCTAACTAATTAAATGGAGATTCGATACACTTATGTGGAATTTTTAATCCACTAAACTCAAACAACTCCTCACCCGATTCCTTCATCTCCTCATCTTCGGTTTCATAATGCCAATCAACAAAAAGCGTACATCCTATATCAGTAAATTCATGAAATTTTTGAAGTAAGGTAATTAAATACTTATACGTAGCTGAATTGAAATACCGAAAGAAGATAATAAGGTTTATATCTTTTGTAGTCTTAGTTTTTTCTAAAAATTGCTTATACTCATCTAGCCATTCCATAACAGGCTGAAAAAACTTTGTTACATTCTCAGGATGGCAAATTCCTTTAATTTTAAAAAGGTTATTATCTGGATCGAATATGATTTCAGGGGAATCTTTAAATGGTTTAATCTGTAATTTCCTCATGTTTTAGTTTAATTATTATTTAGGCTTCTCAACTTTAGGCACAAAGTTAAATGGGATGTTTAGTAAATCGGAAAATTCTTCTCCCGCTTCAGCCAACTCTGCATCATACTTTGGAAACATCCAAGTTACTTCAACCTGTTTACCTACCCTATAAAGATCCCGAAGTTTTGAGAGGATTATTATTATCATTTTTGAGGATGCAGTATTAAAATAGTCGAAATCTAGTACAATATTTGTGAAATCGTTAGGCTTTTCTCTATACTCATCAAACCATTTAATAACAGGATTATATAAACTTTTAACATCCTCTGGCAAGCATTTCCCTTGAATTAAAAAAATACCATTCCCTTTATCAAGAATTATCTTGGGTGTAATTTCTGTTGCAGGAATATCAATTACCTTCATACTTACGATTGTAAGAAAATATGTTGCTGAACTTACTGAGGAACTGTTTGGTATTTGAAAAAATTGAAAGGCACTTCTACTATATCTGCATAATCTTCGCCTGCATCCTGCATGTCCTCATCGTCTTCCTGGTAATACCAATCTATAGAAACCTTATGCCCAGCATCAAGCATATCTTTAAACTTTTCGAAAATCTCGAGCAGCATTTTAGATGATGCAGTATTAAAATAGTCCATTTTAATCTTTAACACGGTTTCAGGGTTAGGCGATTCCGCATACTTTTCTACCCATTTTATTAATGGTGTGTAAAACTCCTTAACATCCTCGGGAAGGGATTTTCCAGTAATCGAAAAAACTCCGATTTCCTGATTAAAAATCACTTCTGGGATCTCATGAGATCCTTCAATATTTAATGACTCCATGATTGGTACTATGGTTAATTAATTAATTTTTTTTTCTCATAAATAATTTACTAAACAAATTTACAACTAATGATGCGAATTAACAAACCAGAATTATATTTTTTTACCAACCCAATTAGAATACCCATGAACAAATGTATTCGCGGGTCAAATACTATTTCTTTAACTCCTCCAATAAGTCTTTAGTCCAACGGTCAACCCTAGATTCGTTCATATCACGCTGATTTTCAAAATCAAGTATTAATCCTGTGAACTCGTCACCTACAAGCGCTTTCGATGATTCAAAAGTATACCCCTTGGCCGATGTTTTACCAATTATTGTCGCTCCGCTACTCTCAAATATTTCTGCCAATAGCCCAACTGCGTCCCCAAAATTTTCGGGATAACCTTTTTGATTACCATTCCCAAATATTGCAATTTTTGTATTCGAGAAATCTGTATCCTCAATTTCGGGTACTAATTCATCCCAATATCCAGCTAATTCGCCATCGAACCAGCTGGGTGACCCCAAGATTAATAGGTCGTTGTTCTTCATTGCTTTTACACTAATCTCATCAACGTCAACATCCTTTAATGACTTTAACCCCATGGCCTTCTTTATCAAATTTGCGGCCTTAGTTGTTTTTATCGCCTTATGGCTATACATAATTGTCGCTTTCATCTTTATTAATTAATATTTAGATAAGTCAAGTCCTGCTTTAAATATCTTATCACTATTGGGCAAGATCGCTGCTTCTAGTATCGGATTAAACCCAACTGGGGTGAACGTAGCTCCAACCCTTTTCACAGGCCCATCAAGATACTCAAATGCCTCTTCGCCAATAATTGAGGCTATTTCGCCACCAAAACCACCAAAAATTTTGTCTTCATGAACTACAAGCGCTTTGCTTGTTTTTTTAACAGATTCTAAAATTGCTTCTTTATCGAGCGGTATAATTGAACGAATATCAACCACTTCAGCTAAAACTCCATGTTCTTTCTCTAATTTATCAGCAGCCTCTAAGCACATGTGCGTTGTATTACCAAAGGTAATCATGGTTAGATGTTCACCCTTTCTCCGTATTCTTGCCTTACCAAAGGGTACCTCAAAGTCATCGGGTATTGGGGTTGCTGCTTTGTTAGAATTATAGAGTGCTTTTGGCTCAAGAAAGAGTGTCATCCCCTTTGAACGCATGCTGGTTCGAAGCAAACCAGCAGCATCATCGGCAAACGATGGGTAAACAATGCGAACACCTGGAATGCTTGCTAACGCACCTTCAATGGTTTGCGAATGATATATCCCTCCTCCAATATACCCACCACTCGCAAGTCGGATTGTCATGTTGGGAGCAAACTTTCCATTTGATCGCCAATAATCGTGTGCAGAATCCACATACTGCTCCATGGCTGGCCAGAAATAATCGGCAAACTCTGCTCCTTCAATAACAACTCGAATTTTATCGGAAAAGCGGCTCATTCCGTTTGCAGTACCAAGTATATAATCTTCAGCAATTGGACCATTAAAAACCCTATCCTTACCAAACTCTTGCTGCATGCCCTTGGAAACATTGAATATCCCACCTTTATCCTTATTGGCCATATCCTGTCCCCAGATAAATGTATCGGGATTGTGTCTGAATTCTTCCTTCAGGGTAAGATTTATGGCTTCGATTAGTTTTCGCTTATCTCCTTCAAAACTATGCTCTCCTGTAGGGTATTTTAGGGGCTTATGCTCCTCGGGGAATACAAACCTATGGATAGACTCTGGGCTTGGATCAGGAGCCGCCAATGCTGCTCTATGTGCCGCCTTTACTTCTTGTTCCACTCGTTCTTCGATACTTGCCATTTCTGCTTCGCTGAGCCTTTTGTACCGCAAAAGCATACGTTTAAACTTGGCAAGCGGGTCGGCATTCTGAACATACTCCATTTCACCCTTATCCCTATAAAGATCGTGCCTATCTGAATTTGAGTGTGAGTGAATTCTAACACAGTTTGCCTGTACAATAGCCGGCATCTGATTCTCAATTGCCCACTGCTTGGCATCGTGCATGGTGTTCATAGAATCGAATACATCTTTCCCGTTACAATGGAAAATTTTCAGATTTTTGAAACCACTAAAGTTATTAGCAACTTTTCGGTTAGCTGTTTGATCCTCTTTGGGTACTGATATTCCGTAGCCGTTATCCTGAATAACAAAGATTACTGGCAACTCTTCGTTTGAGGCACCATTAATTGCCTCATAAACATATCCTTCCGAGACGGAAGATTCTCCCTGAGAACTAATAACCACTCCCTTGTGATTATATCTTTTAAATGCACGACCAACCCCCGATGCTTGCTGGGTATGATTACCCGTACTACTTGATGTATTATGGATATTAAGTTCTGCTTTAGCAAAATGATTGCTCATGTGCCTTCCTCCACTGGATGGATCGGTATCCTTTGAAATTCCGTTTAGTATAATCTCTTCGGCTGTCATACCTGCCGAAATAACTGTAAGCATATCACGGTAGTAGGGAAAAAGGTGGTCTGTTTCTTTATCAAAAACTTGTCCAATCGCAAGCTGTATTCCATCATGCCCTGCGTATGGTGCATGATAACTCCACCCTATTGCCTGCTTTAAATAATTTGGTGCTTTCTCATCGAGAACTCGTCCCAAAACCATAAGATAAAACCATTTTTCAAGTGTATTCTTTGGGGTTTGTTTAATACCAAAAGTCTTATCGTTTCTTTTAATGTATTTCATAATCAATAAACATATTCTGTTATTAAAAAATATTTACACCTCCCTGTTGGCATCAAACTGCTCGAGGTAATCGGCTACTCTTCTTAAAAAAGCACCACCCAATGATCCGTCAATTATTCTATGATCGTATGAAAGGCTTAGGAACATCTTATGCCTTGGAACGATAATATCTCCTTGATCGGTCTCCACAACTGCAGGCTTTTTCTCAATTGAGCCTGTTGCCAGAATTGCAACTTGTGGTTGTGCAATTATGGGAGTACCCATTAGGTTACGAAACGTACCAAAATTTGTGATCGAGAATGTCCCTTCCTGTATATCATCGGGTGAGAGCCTATTTTCCCTTGCTTTATCCGCAAGTTGATTTATGGCAGACGCCAATCCTGGTATATTTAATCTATCGGCATCCTTAATAACGGGAACAATAAGATTACCATCTGGTTTTGCAACTGCAATACCAATATTAACATGCCCTTTTACAATTATTCTATCGCCATCCACACTGGAATTGACCATGGGAAAATCACGTAAAGCCTTAGTTACCGCCTCAGTAAAAATCGGCATATAGGTAAGCCTAGTTTTATATTTAGCTTGATACGGCTCTTTCATCATGGTTCGCCACTTTACAATTGTGGATACATCGGCTTCAACCATATTGGTTACATGAGCAGATGTTTGTGTTGATTTAACCATGTGATCGGCAATTAGCCTTCGTACCCTATCCATTTCAATAATCTCATCACCTAGGCTAACAGACGGGCTTGCCTTAGGACTACCTTCTTTTCGGACTGAATCGTCACTTTGGGATAACTCTTTTCTGCCTTGAGGTCTTTCTTTGATGTACTCAAGGATATCGCTCTTTCGAACCCTACCATCTTTCCCTGTCCCTTTAATGGTATTTAGCTCATCAGCTGGAATGTCCTCCTTTTTGGCAATACTCTTAACCAAAGGGCTGTAAAATCTGTCGTAGGTCTCCTTTTCTTTTAGCTCATCCTCTTTCTCAGGTGAGACCTCTTTTTTATCCTTATCTGAAGAACTATCCTGCTTGCTTTGCGCAATCGGTTCAGTCCTATCAGGAGTCTCCCCATTGATATTAATTGTGGCTATTACCTCCCCTACCGGAACCACATCATTCTCCTTAAAAAGAATACTGGCAACGGTTCCAGCCACTGGCGAAGGTATCTCTGAGTCAACCTTATCAGTGGCAATCTCAAGTAGGTTATCGTCCTCCTCTACCTTGTCACCAACGCTTACAAACCACTTTGTAATTGTAGCTTGCTCAACGCTTTCGCCCATTTTAGGCATTTTTATCTCAAACATATCCTGTATTGTTTTAGTATTTCTAAGTAAAAAACACAGGTTTGGCCTATTTGTTCGAGGGGGAATGCAACAAAATACAACAAACGTTGTAAAAGGGATATACAACGTTATATCTTTGTATCAAAAAGATAGAAATGCAAAGCAATCCTTCCATCCTATCCATAGCCTATTTACCATCCATCCGTTACATAAAAGAGCTATTTAACTCTAAAATAGCTTATTTAGAAAAACATGAAACTTACAGAAAGCAAACCTATAGAAATAGGTGTGTGATATACTCTGCTAATGGTGCGCTTCCTTTATCGATTCCGGTGATAAAGCCCCAGGGTAACAGGACAAAAGTGTGTGATGTAGTACTAGACAATTCGGTAAAATGGCGGAGGGAACATTGGAGGGCAATAGAGTCGGCATACAAAAACTCAGCTTACTTTGAATACCTAAAAGATTACTTTGAGCAATACTATGTTAAAGAGTGGAAATATCTTTGGGATTTCAACCTTAGTATACTGGAGACTATTATGGCTATCCTAGAGGTTAAGGTTGAACTAAAGGAAACTAAATCGTACATAAAAGATTACGACAGTAATTTTAACGATTTGCGACGATTAGCTGATGAGAACAAAAAAGAGTTACCTAACAATAGCCAAGGAGAAGAATACTTTCAGGTTTTTGAGAACAAGCATGGCTTTATATCAAATCTCTCGGTATTTGATTTGCTATGCAATTGTGGGATGGATTCCAGAATATTTTTAATAAAAAAAGGGGCATTTAGCCCCCTAAATAAATAGTATTAATATTAAAACTTAAACCCTATTGTTAGCATAAACCTATTCTGATTCACATCGCGCTCAATAACCTCGTTTGCTGTTGCAAAAGGTAAGTACTTATCGCCGTACATAATACGCTGGTATGCCCAATCGAGAAAGAAATTATCCATCCTTAATCCAAAACCACCCGAGAATGCATTAGTTGCTGATGAGGAGAGTTCCATATCTTTGTTGTATGGGCTTCCAAAATAGGCATATCCACCACGTAAAGCCAACTGGCCTATCCAGACCTCGGCACCAACCCTTACGTTATGAGCATTGGTGAAAATATTTTTTATGGTTTGATTCTCGTTCCTAAAACGATACCCATCTCCGCCTTTACCAAAACGCATGGTTGAGTAATCAACATACTCATAATCGGCACTAATAAGTCCAACTTTCCCAAAGGTATAGGCAACAGAACCTATTAACTTGTAGGGAGTTTCAATTCTATAGTCATAAAAGTTGATTGGCGTTTTAGCTGTAGCTGTGCCAACATTAAAATCTGAACTCATGGTTGCACTATACTTCTCATCTAAATTATAGAAAGTTGGTGTATGCGCAGCTAAACCTAACCTGAGTTCAGTAGTTGGCCTAAAGATAAGCCCTAGCTTAAAATTAACCCCATTACCTTCAACCAGTAAGCGTTGATTGTAGTTCATGCTTTTAAAAAGGTTAGCAGAAACTACATTATCCTCATAAGCACTTTCAGCATAGTATATGGTTTGCCTATAGTAAACGTTCTGCAGCCCAATTGTAGCACCAACATAAAACTTGTTGGAGAAATTGGCACCAGCAGAAAAGGTGTACTCACCAATTCCACCCTCGGATGATATGGACTGATCTTGATATACGCCATCACCTTCAATAAGAGGAGGTTGGTATTGTATATTTAAACCAGCCAAAGTATCAATTAAAAATGAATTCCATGCCATTATTGCCTCCCACGGGGCATTGGACTGTCTATACGGATCCCAATCGGTATCATCGTTAGGGCTCATGTCGTACCAATCGTTACCCTTGGCCACGCCCGCAAAATAGTGCATTATCGAATAGTTATCATTCCCCCCTATTGCGGTTGTTTCTGAATAAAAATCCTTTATTCTATTGTATCCAAAACCTAGGTTTAACATTACTAATCCTTTCTCTTCCTCCTTTAGGGTTTTAAAAGAGGCAACCAAACCTATGTTATCAAACATAAAGCGAGTTCGTGAGTCGCTATATTTTGTTCCTATATATTTAGTGTCGTCTATCCTACTCTTTATCGAGGGAGTTAAAGTAAACTCAGAAGAGCGATATACACCTAGCCCTGCCGGATTGTTTGATAATGAGGTAAAATCGCCGCCCAAGGCTCCAAAAGCTCCACCGAGGCTAACGTACCTTGCCGTGCCATAGAGTCCATTCTGATTAGATAACCTAAGTGCATCGTCTACTCCTTGGGACATTACACCAAAAGCACCAAAAGCAAGAAGAAAAAGAAGTGTTTTTTTCATGATAATTTGTTTTGATTTTATAGGATATGGAAAGGATTGGCTCAATAAAAAACATTTTTTTTAATCCTTAAGCGAAAAACTATTAGCTCAATACAATCCTTTCCATATCCTTTAATTTGTATAAAGAACCAACTATCTTGATCTTGTTCCAGTGGATGAAGAACCACTGCTTGATCTTGAAGAAGAACCACTGCTTGAACTTGAACCAGAGCTAGAACGCGAAGAAGACGAAGTTCCTACCGAACTCCTTGAAGGAGAAGAGACACTACCACTACTAGAACCTGAAGAACTACCACGGTTGGGGCTTCTTACAGCAGGTGAGCTAATCCTTGATGGAGAATTAAAATTTCTTCCACTTTCACCACTTGACCCTCTAACGGGTCTAGTTACCTGTTGGCTTGGCCTAGCCACTTGTTGACCTGTTGGTCTACTAATTGGTCTAGCTGTTTCAGTAGATGGATAACTGCGTGTAGGCTTGTTAAAATCACTGCTGTTTGCAGGATTAGGTCGAGTATATGTTGGATTGTAAGCTCTATTAATCTCCCGATTTCCTGTGCTTACCCTTGTAGGGTTAATGGAGTTCCCTTCTCGAGTTGGCCGCGCAATGGTATTATTATCTCTAATGGGTTCTCTTACTACTTTGCGTACAGCTTCCTGATTAACAGGTCGTGTTAAATTAGGATCTCGTGCTTCCGTAGGGCGAGTGCTAATCTGTGTCCCTTCGGGTCGGCGTTCATGCGATTGTGTGTTGCCTAAAACCACTTGTACATCCGAAATTTCTCTTCGCCTATCCCGATTAACACTATTAACTCCACTAATACTAAAATTGCTATTATCGCCAGTAGGCCTGTTGCCATAGTTTACAATTCCTTGTGAAGGCCTTCGTCCGCAATGATAGTTAGCTGCACTTTGCTGATTATTGTTCCAATAACTGCCATATCCATAACCGTACCCGTTTCCATATCCATACCCATAACTATTCCAAGGTGAATACCAGTATGAATAAGGATTAGAGTATCCCCAATAACCATAAGGATAACCATAATTCCAAGCCATACCAAACCCATAATAAGGACGGCCCCATGAAGAGCCCCAATAACCATAACGGTTATACCTTGGCCAGCCAAACATGGATGAGATATAGTATGGCTCAACCCATACTTCGCCACCCATAACTATAATGTTATAGAAAGCAGGATCGTAGGCCGAGGCATACCTGTAATCGTCAGAATATTGAGTAGCCCAGTCATTTACTCCGTAAGAAGCATCAGACCTTCCTCTTAACCTTCTCTCGTACGATTCTTGGTAAGAAGTTGACAATACATCGCTGTATGGATTTCCTGAATCCTCAGCTTTATACACAAGCGTATCTATATTGCCAATGCTATCGTTGGCAAGTATTTCTCGGTATTTACTTTCTAAGTCATCCAGTTTAAGCCCAGAATTTGACGTGCTTTTCTGGCTGTTTTCAACTGAGTATGATTCTGAGGGGTTAAAGTATAGATCGTCTCCCCCATAAGTACTTGTTTTGCTCATTCGCATACTTGTGGAGCAAGCTCCCAAGGTAAGGGCAAAAAAAGCAATTGTAAATAATTTAAATTTAGTTCTCATAACAACCTCCTTGTGTTTTTATGTTTAGGGTTTTATTTACTTACTTTGTATCTTTAAAAGTACTTAAATACTTACAAAATTCATACCAAACAAGCATTATGGCAAAAGGAATTACAGGTAGAGATAAAGATTATTCTCAATGGTACAATGATATCGTTGTTAAAGCAGGTTTGGCCGACCACTCTGCAGTTAGAGGCTGTATGGTTATAAAGCCCTATGGTTATGCCATTTGGGAAAAGATTCAAAGACAACTTGATGATATGTTTAAGGCAACTGGGCATCAAAATGCTTATTTCCCTCTGTTTATTCCAAAATCGTTTTTTAGTAAAGAAGCTGATCATGTTGAGGGTTTCGCCAAAGAGTGTGCCATAGTAACTCATTATCGACTAAAAAATGACCCTGATGGAAAGGGTGTTGTTGTTGATGAAGATGCTAAGCTAGAAGAGGAACTAATTGTTAGACCAACATCCGAAACAATAATTTGGAATACCTACAAGGGTTGGATACAATCATATCGTGATTTACCAATACTTATTAACCAATGGGCAAACGTTGTACGATGGGAAATGCGCACGCGTTTATTCCTGAGAACAACCGAATTCCTTTGGCAAGAAGGGCATACAGCCCATGCTACTAAAGCAGAGGCAATTGAGGAAACCATACAAATGATTAATGTGTATGCTGATTTTGTTCAAAACTGGATGGGTGTGCCAGTTATTATTGGTACAAAATCAGAAGGAGAACGCTTTGCTGGGGCTATTGAAACCTATTGTATTGAAGCACTAATGCAGGATGGCAAAGCTTTGCAAGCGGGAACATCACATTTTTTGGGGCAAAACTTTGCAAAAGCCTTTGATGTGAAATTTCAGACCAAAGAAGGAACCCTTGAGCATGTTTGGGCTACCTCTTGGGGTGTCTCTACAAGACTTATAGGTGCTTTAATTATGGCTCATTCCGATGACAATGGACTTGTGCTACCTCCAAAATTAGCCCCTACTCAAGTGGTATTTATTCCAATATACAAGAGCAAAGAGGAACTAGAGCAAATTACCGAAAAGGTAAACGAAATTAAATCACAGCTCGAGAAGAGAGGCGTAACAACCCAATACGACGATAGAGACACACTTAAACCTGGGTTTAAATTTGCCGAATATGAGCTTAAAGGCTACCCAATTCGTATAGCCATTGGACCCAAAGACTTAGAAAAGGGTACTGTTGAAGTTGCTCGTCGGGATACATTAACTAAAGAATTTGTTAAACAGGAAGGCATCGTAGACTACATAGTAAATCTTTTAGACACAATTCAGGAAAGCATCTTCAAAAAAGCACTTGACTTTAGGCACGATAAAACAACTAAGGCTGATACTTTTGATGAATTTAAGAGAATCCTCGACGAAAAAGGTGGATTTATTTCTGCCCATTGGGATGGAACAGCTGAATCTGAAGAAAAAATTAAAGAGGAAACTAAGGCAACAATTCGCTGCATACCTTTTGATAACGAAATTGAAGAAGGAACTTGTATTTTAACAGGGAAACCTTCGAAGCAGAGAGTTCTCTTTGCTAGATCCTACTAATACATTAAACCATTAAGCAATGGATAATCAAAAAAAAGAACCACAGGAGTTGATAGTTGACACGCTTATTGAGAAATCGGTAATGAAACAAATGGTTTATGACAATACCATCGAAACCTTTACCACCATTAAGAGCGTACTTCATAATCTTGCAAATGACTTAAACGCGAGCATTAAGAATACCGAAAAAAGAATCAGGCTTGAATATAGGGATAGAGGTAAATTCGACGCTGAAATTCGTATAGCTGGAGATATCCTAGTATTCAGTATGCACTCTAACGTTTTTAAATTCGATAGAGACCATAACATATGGAAACTACCCTATGTTCAGGAAAATAGGTTAAACGCATACTGCGGCACTATTAACATCTATAACTTTCTTACTGACTCATTTAAGTACAATAGAATTGATGATTTAGGCTACCTTGTGGGCAGAATATTTATCAATAGAGAAAACCATTACTTTGTTGAGGGTAAGCGTCAAATGGGTTTCCTCTACAACAATTTTGGTCAGGCAATTTTAGATAAGGAATCGATAAAAAAGATTATCGAGTCGGCTATGCTCTATACGCTTGATTTTGACCTACTAGTTCCACCGTATGATTTGGTTAAGATTGCCTCGGTTGCTCAAATGAACAGTAAGATAGACAACGCAAAACTGCAAACAGGCAAGCGACTTGGTTTTAAGTTTAACTCCGATGATGTTTTAGAGGAGAAGTAAAAAAGCAAATCAACTGTTAACCCATAATAACGTAAATCTAATCAATATAAATTATGAGAAAATTATTATTAATTGCTACAGCAGTCATACTGGTAATGCTATCTGCTTGTAATCCCAAAACAGATATGAGCAAAGAGATACAATCAAAGGTTGATGCTTTTGTTGAAGTTGAACTTACCACAGACGTAAGTCACCTCAGCGAAAAGGAGAAGCAAATGCTTCCTCTCCTATTTGAAGCCGCTCAGATAATAGACGGTATATTTTGGTCTCAGGCCTATGGTGATAAGGAAGAATTCCTTTCGGAAATTGAGGATGATGCCACTTTAGCATTTGCTAAGATTAATTATGGACCCTGGGAAAGGTTAAAGGACAACAAGCCCTTTATTGATGGTTATGGAAAGAAACCCCTTGGAGCTAACTTCTATCCCACCGATATGACCAGAGAAGAGTTTGATGCTTTTGAATCCGACAACAAGACTAGCCTTTACTCTGTTATTCGTCGTAGTGCCGATGGATCATTGGTTTCAATTCCATACAGCGAAGTTTACAAGGAACAGCATAATAAATTAGCTGAACTAATTCGCAAAGCAGCTGAACTTGCCGAAGACGAGGGCCTTAAAAACTATCTAAACTTAAAGGCTGAAGCATTGCTAACAGACGATTACCTTGCAAGCGATATGGCATGGATGGACATGAAAACCAATAATATCGATTTTATTGTTGGCCCAACTGAAAACTATGAGGATATGCTGTTTAACTATAAAACAGCGCATGAAGCATTTATCCTGGTTAAAGACATTGAATGGAGTCAACGCCTATCGCATTTTGCAGCTTTGCTTCCAGAACTACAAGAGAGTTTACCCGTAGCCAAACAGTACAAAGCAGAAGTGCCAGGTAGCGATAGCGATTTGGGGGTTTATGATGCTATATACTATGCCGGTGATTGCAACGCTGGAAGTAAAACCATAGCTATTAACCTACCGAACGACCCCATTGTACACGTAGAGAAAGGTAGTAGAAAATTACAGCTAAAGAACTCGATGCAATACAAATTCGATAAGATAGTTGTACCAATTAGTAAGGTTGTTATTGCCGAAGAGCAACGCAAACACGTGAAATTTGAAGCGTTTTTTGAGAATACCATGTTTCATGAGGTAGCCCACGGTTTAGGCATTAAAAACACCATCAATAATAGCGGAACGGTAAGACAAGCGTTAAAGGAAGCCTACAGCCCAATTGAAGAGAACAAAGCCGATATCCTCGGTCTATTTATGGTTACAAAACTTGCCGAGATGGGGGAACTTGGGGAAAAAGATTTAATGGACAACTATGTTACCTTCATGACCGGTATATTCCGCTCTGTTCGATTTGGCGCTGCATCAGCACACGGGAAAGCTAATATGGTGCGTTTCTACTATTTCCAAGAGAAAGGGGCTTTTACCCGCAACCCAGAAACTGGAACCTACACGGTTAATTTTAATAAGATGACCGAAGCAATGCACTCGCTAGCTGAAAAAAACCTAGTTATGCAAGGTGATGGCAACTACCAAGAGGCAAAGAAGATGCTTAAGGAGATGGGGTATATTAAGGATGAATTACAGGCTGATTTAGATAGAATAAACAAATCGAACATCCCTATTGATATAGTGTTTAAGCAAGGATTGGAAATGCTAAACCTATAGAGCCAAAGTCATTTAGTTCAAAAGGCTGGTTATCCAGCCTTTTGAACTTTTTAGTATAACCATCATCAATCATTTTACTATTTTTATAGGCAACAAAACAGTATACAATGAACATAACTTTCAATTTCATAAAATCCGTATCAAACATCTATGATGAAATGATGGAGAATGGATTTTCCCTTGTTTACCTTGGAGAGTTTAGCCACCAAATCACCAAGATGTTCACTTCAATGGCCGAATCCGATATGGAGAAGCAGAGCGAAGAAAGATCGGTTCAGCGCAAGGTATACCATGTAATGGTTGAAACATTGCAAAACATGAATAAGCACTCCGACGAGGTCAGGGAACGAGATATTGGCAGTGGATTGTTTATCATTGGTAAAAAGGATGAAACCTACTACATTATAACATCAAACGTAGTAGCCAAAAAGCATAAAGACGCCCTTGAGAACAACCTTATTACAGTGAATAACGCCTCGAAGGAAGAACTTAAGGAGATGTATAAAAAGCAGATAAAAGAGGGCAAATTATCAGATAAAGGGGGTGCAGGATTAGGGTTAATTGATATAGCCCGAAAAACTGGAGAAACGCTCAATTACCAATTCCTTCAACTTGATGATGAGAACTACTTTTTTATCCTAAAAGTTGAAATTAATGCAAAAAAGTTTGCAAAAGAAGCCAACTAAATACTGTTGTTTTTCACTACATTATCATCGAGTGATTGCAAACTCTTTAGGATTAAAATAGCTGTCAGAGAAAATAGTCTGCAACCAAATCTCAAAAAAGGTGTAGACTCACATCATTGCATGCTATGGATTAATATTGTCACAGGGCTATCTATACAGCCCCTAATTGCTTGACACATAAACCGCTTAAGGTTTATTTAATTGATATCTTTTGACGGATTAGATTTGAAGTATTGCTTTTTATTCCGATTTTTAGCAGACCTATTTTAATTGAAAATTATGAAGAACCACGACAACGAATTTATGCGAGAAGCCATTAGGCTTTCTGTTGAGAACATTGGTAATAACGGAGGACCATTTGGTGCCGTTATAGTGAAAGACAATGCAATTATTGCCAGAGGTACCAATAGGGTTACATCAAGTATTGACCCAACCGCTCATGCTGAAATTGTAGCCATTCGCGAGGCTGCAACAAAACTCAATAATTTCGATTTAAGTGGATGTGCAATTTATACATCTTGCGAGCCCTGCCCCATGTGTCTTTCAGCAATTTACTGGGCACGAATTGATAGGGTTTTTTATGGAAACACCAAAGACGATGCTAAGAAAATTGGTTTTGACGATTCGTTTATTTACGATGAGATTAAGCTTCCCATTGAAAAAAGAACAATTACGACTACCCAACTACTACGCGATGAAGCAATTGAGGGTTTTAGAAAATGGGAGGAACTTGAGGATAAAACTGAGTACTAATTATTTTCAATGCACAACCAACCATAGACATACACATTATACCGATGATTAAGGATACAACCATAGCTGCCATTGCAACCCCTGCGGGTGTTGGTGCTATTGCAGTAATTAGGTTAAGCGGAAATAAGGCCATATCCATATGTGAAAAAGTTTTTAGACCCAAGAAAAAAGGGCTTGTTCTAAGCCAACAAAATCCATACACCATCCATTTTGGAAGTTTACTCGACAATGATAGGATTGTTGATGAGGTTCTGGTTAGTCTTTTTAAAGCGCCCCACTCCTACACTGGCGAGGATATTGTTGAAATATCGTGTCACGGCTCTACTATTATCCAGCAAGAAATTCTTGAACTACTAATAAGGAATGGTGCCGTTCCCGCCCAGGCGGGAGAATTTACGCTTAGGGCATTTTTAAATGGCAAGATGGACCTGTCACAAGCCGAAGGAGTGGCCGATTTAATTGCATCAAGTAGCGAAGCTTCCAGACGCGTTGCCATAGACCAGATGAGGGGTGGATTTTCCAATGAGCTTAAAACGCTGCGCGAAAAGCTGCTACACTTCATCTCGATGATTGAGCTTGAGCTCGATTTTAGCGAAGAAGAAGTTGAATTTGCAGACCGCACCCAGCTAAGGGAGCTTATCAGCGATATGCTACATCAAACTACAAAACTTTTAGAATCGTTTAAATACGGAAACGTAATTAAGCAAGGCGTGCCCGTTGCCATTGTTGGTAAACCAAACGTTGGGAAATCGACACTGCTCAACAAAATACTGAACGAGGAAAAAGCCATTGTTTCTGAGATTGCTGGTACCACCCGCGACGCCATTGAGGATACCATTACCATTAAGGGAATTAACTTCAGGTTTATTGATACGGCTGGACTTAGGCACACCACCGATGTTATTGAGAGTATTGGTATTGAAAGGGCTTACCAAAAAATATCGAAAGCCCAAGTGGTGCTTATGATGGTTGACGCAAACGACCAACCCGAAAAGGCCACACATCAAATTCAGAATGTTATTGATTCAACCTCAAACAATCAGCAAATTATTGTCCTGATTAATAAAACGGATATGGCTGATGAAGCTGCCCTTAAAATAATGGAGCAAAGCATTTCCAAGCAATTCTCGGAAATTGAGATGCTCCGCTTATCTGCCAAGCATAGCACAAAAATTCCACAACTACTAGATATGCTTGCAGCAAGCTTTGAGCCTGTTCTAAGCAACAGCGATGCTGTTATTGTTACAAATGCGCGCCATTTCGACTCGCTTTACAACGCTAAGGAAAACCTTGAAAGGGCGCTCAATGCCCTCGACAAACAAATCCCTACCGATTTGCTGGCCATGGATATCAGGCAGGTCCTTCACTATATTGGTGAGATTACCGGTGAGATAACAACTGACGAAATTCTTGGGTCGATTTTTAGTAAGTTTTGTATCGGGAAATAGATAACTACAAAGAAACCAAATACCAAACCCATAGTAAAATACTAATACCAAAGGGCTTTTTTGTTGGTCTAAACTAGAGACTGTTTTTAGGCCAAGAAAACCCTATTATGAAATAGCAACCAATTTAAACTTACCTTATAGCCTAGCACAACCATCAAAACATCAACAAACATGTTGTTTAACCTTCAGTGGAATTTTTAGGACAAGACATTTTTCTTTGTTCGTTTTTTGGGTTACTTTGTAAATCAATAAGTATTGTAGAATGAAGAGATATGTTTTAACAACAGTAATGTTGTTGGTGTGTGGTTCTATACTTCAATCACAGAGCATTAGAAAAGAAGAATTGCAATTTGCAGATTTTGAGAATTGGTACACAAGAGTTATTAAAGAATCCAATATTGTAGGCGGTGATAGTATCAGCGTTTTTTATATTGCTCCCAATGGCGTAACCAGAGAGAAAGGAAATCTTAAGGTCGATACTCCATGGGCTAGTTCCAATGTATACTCCAAAGTAGCTGGTGTAACAAAAGCCAATGTAAATGTTTTGCCCGTACCAGGGCCAAGTGGTAGATGTGCAGCAATTGAAACATCAATGATGACCTTTAGGGCAATGGGAGTAAATTTAAATGTTGTTGCCGCTGGAGCAATATACACTGGCAAAATTGATGAGCCAGTAACGAGTATGGATGACCCCTATTCTAAAATCGATATGTGTATGCCGTTCACTTCAAAACCAGATTACCTTTACTTTGACTATAAATCAATCATTCAAAATTCAGGTACAGTAACCAAAGCAAGTGGATTCAGGGCCAAGACCTTAAAAGGCACGGATTGGGCTCAGGTAATTGTAATCCTACAAAAAAGATGGGAAAAGGACGGTGAAATATATGCCAAAAGAGTGGGTACGGCAGATATGTTTATCGATAAATCTACCGATTGGGTTATAGGATATAAGCTAAAAATTAACTACGGCCAACCGAAAGATGGCTCAATATATACCGAAAGATGTAAACTCAATTCCATCTTCCATACAGATAATTCCAATGGAGAAAGAGTTGCTATTAACGAAGTAGATTGGGCTGAAGCGGATGAAAATCCTACCCATTTAATACTATACATCTCGTCTGGTTCACTTGGACCATACGTAGGCGAGGTAGGCAATATTTTATATGTGGATAATATCGGCTTTGAATACCATGAAGATTAGCTTGATGAAACCACAAAGGTTTTAAAGCATAGATTACCAAATAACCATAACTATACGTATGAATTTTATTCTTAAGGTTTTACAAGAAGATTACAATACTGTGCTAATATCAATGTCGATTATTGCAGTAGTTGTATTTATTGCCTTGTTTTTTGTAAAGGCAGGATATGGCCAATTTAGAACTAAGTATTGGGGACTTTCGCTTAATAACAAGCTGGGTTGGGTACTAATGGAACTCCCTGTTTTTATACTCATGCTACTTCTTTGTATCAGTTCGGAAAGAGCAATCCTAATCCCACACATAGTGTTCTTCTTGTTATTTCAGCTGCATTACCTCCAAAGGGCTTTAATATTCCCCTTTATGATAAAGGGAAAAAGCAGAATGCCCATTACGGTGATACTATTGGGTGCTATATTTAATACTGTAAATGCTTTTATGCAGGGAGGATGGATTTTTTACGTATCGCCCAAAAATTACTATACCCCAGCATGGTTGCTTTCGCCCCAGTTTATAGTAGGTACGCTACTCTTTTTTGCGGGAATGATTATAAATATGCACTCAGACCATATAATCAGAAACCTACGTAAACCAGGCGATACCAAGCATTATTTCCCAAAAGGTGGAATGTTTAAATATGTTACATCTGCAAATTATTTTGGCGAATTTATAGAGTGGGTAGGATTTGCCATACTTATTTGGTCATGGTCGGGGGTGGTTTTTGCACTGTGGACCTTTGCAAACTTAGCACCCCGTGCAGATGCAATTCGAAAATCGTATATGCAAAAATTTCCAGAAGAGTTTGAAAACAAGAAGTTTAAAAGGATGATACCATTTATCTACTAAATCAAAAATGATAAAAATATAGTGTAGATATTTTGTGAAACAGTAAGTAAACGATACAATGAACAATTCAGAATCTATCATATTTACCCCTAAGAAACTGGGTAAAATTGAACTAAGAAACAGAACTATCCGCTCTGCGGCATTTGAGGGTATGGCTAAGCACAATAGGCCAACACAGCAACTTAAAGATTATCACGTATCCGTGGCCAAAGGCGGAGTAGGAATGACCACATTGGCGTACGCTTCTGTTAACAGAAGTGGTTTATCTTTCGATACTCAGCTATGCATGAACGATGA
>CALGIR010000187.1 GCA_937915475.1 uncultured Bacteroidales bacterium | reverse complement strand
CCTCGCTGAAAAACTCCATAATTATTCTCTTAACAGGCGCAAATATAACAAAATACCAGCAATTCAGAGCTAAAAAAAAGTCATTGAGAATTAATAGGTTAGAAATGTTTGCAAAAAATATTTTTCCGGCTAATTTTGTATACTTGAAGGAACAAGGGGGATAGCCCCCCAACTTACTGGTATTCAGTACATTGTTCTCTCATTTCGTTCTTTTTTATGCCAAAAGGTGTTAATGAGTAACTTTTGGCTTTTTCATTGACACAAATATACGTGTTATTTATTTGATATACAAATATATAGCACGTAATTTGTGTTTTTTTTTATTAAGAGAACAGAGAAGAAAAACCACAGCAGCCGAAAAGGGCAAAATTATCGTTTACCGCATCAAAAGCGTTATCGCAAAACGTTTCCCAGAACTTTTTAATCTCTTTAACGAACTGGAAGACAGTAGGAAACGCGCCGGGTATTCCATCGCCGAAATTGTTACCGGGGCATTGTTCATGCACCTTTTTAAAGAGGAATCGCGCAATGCGTACACCAATGACCGGCGCGATGCCATCTTTGCAAAAAACTATTACCGCCATTTTAAATTGCGCTTGCCCCATCCCGATACCATCGACGGGGTAATGCGAGTTTTAAAACCCGAACTTCTGGAAGGGCTTCGGGCAGAACTTGTAGGCAGTCTCTTTGAGCAGAAGGTGTTGCGCAGTTCCCGTTTCCTTGGCAAATATTATTTTGTGGCTGTGGATGCTACCGGGATGCACACATTCGACCATAAGCACTGCGACCAGTGCCTTACAAGGACATCGAAACATGGTGTTACCACTTGGTTTCATTACGTACTAGAGGCTAAATTGATAACATCATCGGGGCTTGCCATATCGCTGGCCTCAGAATTTATTGAAAACCAACCGGGTCGCGATTATGAGAAACAAGACTGCGAGCAAAAAGCGTTTGTCCGGTTGGCCGCAAAAATCAAAAAGTATTTTCCTCGTTTGTCCATCTGCATACTTGCCGATGGGCTCTATCCCAACAAAACGATTTTCAACATTTGCCGGGACAACAACTGGAGGTTTATCATCACCCTTAAAGACGGAAACTTAAAAACCTTCCATCAGGAGGTAGAACTACTGCGTGGAATTCAAAAAGAACAGGAAGTGTACAGGGCTGACAAAACATCGCATACAAAATTAAAATACAAATACTTAAATGATATTGAATATGAAGAATATAACTACTCGTGGGTGTCGTGCGACGAACACAAAACGCGACTATCTGATAAGATGGAAGAAACGCAACGGTTTGTTTTCATCACCGACATTGAGCAAGCATCCGACATTGTTGTAAATACTGCCGATGGCGGACGGCTTCGATGGAAAATCGAAAACGAGGGTTTTAATACCCAAAAAAACCTTGGGTACGAATTAGAACATAAATTCTCACGGGTATCTAACATCGCCATGCAAAACTATTATCACCTGCTCCAGATTGCCCACATGATAAATCAGTTTGTCGAAAAAAGTTCCGATCTGCTTGAATTATTGAACGAACATTCCAAGCAGACCATAAAAGCTTTATGGAAAGAACTGGTTATGTACCTGAAAAGCATACCCTACAGCCAGGAACAGTTATTGATTTTCTTATCCGGTTGAAATCAATGAATTACGGTGTAGAAACCGTTGCGGAAAGTCCCCGTTCCCGAATCCGGGGCTAATCGAAATAACAAAGAAAGGAGGTCGTACACAAAACAAAATTACGGAAATGGACACGTTGGTAAAATTTATCAACAGAGCCTTCATTGCCTAAAATTAATGGTAGGAAAGAAAATATCAGAAAATATTTAATCTCTGAATTGCTGCTCTTTCTTTACTGAACTGGCAGTAAATGAGATTTTTTTACTATTTTTGTATTG
>CALGIR010000186.1 GCA_937915475.1 uncultured Bacteroidales bacterium | reverse complement strand
GGATCCGCAAGCAAAAACTGCCGTATCGGACGAAGAGGTTATTCATCGCGAGGTGAAGAGCAAACTCTACTACCTTAAGTACTTTATTGATGGCGAAGAGGGTTACGTTACCATAGCCACCACCCGCCCCGAGACCATACTGGGCGATACCGCCGTTTGCGTTAATCCCAACGACCCACGCTACACAAAACTAAAAGGCAAAAGACTGCTAGTTCCGCTTATCAAACGCAGCATACCTATTATATACGATGAGTATGTTGATATGGAATTTGGAACCGGCGCGCTTAAGGTAACCCCCGCCCACGATATTAACGACCACATGCTTGGCGACAAGCATAATCTCGAAACCATCGATATTTTTAATGATGATGGAACCCTAAGCAATGAGGCTCAGCTTTACATTGGGATGGATAGGTTTGAGGTAAGGAAAAAGATTGTTGTTGATCTGGAAAAAGAGGTCAACCTTGAAAAAGTAGAAGACTATATTAATAATGTAGGTTATAGCGAGCGAACCGATGCAGCCATTGAGCCAAAGCTATCGATGCAGTGGTTTCTTAAGATGCAGGATTTGGCAAAACCTGCGCTCGACGCAATTATGGATGGCGAGATTCAGCTTCATCCTCATAAATTTGTGAATACCTACAAGCACTGGATGGAGAACGTTAAGGACTGGTGCCTATCGCGACAGCTTTGGTGGGGCCATCGTATCCCTGTGTGGTATTTGCCCGATGGAGGATACGTTGTAGCCGAATCGGCTGAGCAGGCTCTAACCCTTGCAAAGGAAAAGTTGAGCAACCCCAACCTTACCCTAAGCGATATTAGGCAGGATGATGATGTTCTTGATACCTGGTTCAGCTCATGGCTATGGCCAATCTCCGTTTTCGATGGTATTCGCAATCCCAATAACGAGGACATAAACTACTACTACCCCACCGATATACTTGTTACAGCCCCTGAGATTCTGTTCTTTTGGGTTGCACGTATGATTGTTGCAGGTTACGAATACCGTGGTTCCAAGCCTTTTAAAACGGTATATCTGCACGGTATTGTTCGCGATGAGCAACGTAGGAAAATGAGCAAACAGCTGGGCAATAGCCCCGACCCATTAGAACTAGCAAAAAAGTATGGCGCCGATGGTGTGCGCATGGGAATGCTACTTTGCTCCGCCGCAGGCAACGATTTGCTTTTCGACGAGAGCCTAACAGAACAGGGCAGAAACTTCTGTAATAAGATATGGAACGCATTCCGACTAGTTAAAGGCTGGGAGGTTGATAATAGCATTGAGCAACCGCAGCACTCTGCAGTAGCCATTGATTGGATTAATAGCATACTAAACCGAGAGATTGCAAAACTAAACGATCACTTTGAAAAATATCGCCTCTCCGAGGCACTGATGGACGTTTATAAACTGTTCTGGGACGAGTTCTCATCGTGGTTCCTAGAGATGGTAAAACCAGCATACCAAATGCCCATCGACAGGAAAACATACGATGCGGTGCTCTCTGTGTTCGAAACAATGCTCTCGCTACTCCATCCGTTTATGCCTTTTATTACCGAGGAGCTGTGGCAGCTAATTGACGAGCGCAAGCCAGGCGACAGCATTATGCTAAACCCATGGCCAACAGCCAATGCTTTCGACGAAGAGTTGCT
>CALGIR010000185.1 GCA_937915475.1 uncultured Bacteroidales bacterium | reverse complement strand
ATCCGGGTAAACACATCAACCCTTGATGATAATCGTCAACAATGTTGGCCAGGTGGTATGTTGGCAGCATATCGGTACTTTTAAAGAGCACCTTATCATCAAGGGTTGATGTGTTTACCCGGATGTCACCGCGAATAATATCGCTCATGGTTACCTCCACATTCTCGGGCATTTTGAACCTAATTACCCACTGGTCTCCATTCGCTATTTTTTTTGAGACTTCATCGGTGCTAAGGGTAAGCGAGTTGTTAAGTGTACCCCTAATTTTATAGCCATAGGTAAAGGCTTCGCCTTTTGCCTCTGCTTCTTTTCTTAGTGTATCAAGCTCTTCGGCAGTGTCGAATGCAAAGTATGCGTTGCCCGAATCAATTAGCATATCGGCGTATTGCTTGTAAATGGCCTTGCGCTCGCTTTGGCGGTATGGCCCAAAGGGACCACCCTGTTGTACCCCTTCGTCAATGTGAATGCCGCACCAGCTGAGCGATTCGTTAACATATTCTTCTGCCCCGGGCACAAAGCGCTGCGAGTCAGTATCCTCAATTCGGAGGATGAAAGTACCGCCATGCTTACGAGCAAAAAAGTAGTTGAATAGCGCAGTGCGAACACCGCCAATATGTAGTGGCCCAGTGGGGCTTGGGGCAAATCGTACCCTAACGTTTGTTTGGCTCATGTTTAAGTTGATTAGAAAATTTTAACAAAGATAGTAAACGTGTTGTTATGTTGAAATAGATTGTTTGGTTAACGCTTTGCACAATATGCCAATTGCGGTAATTGGAATAAATTTATCAACAAAAAACTTTGGGGTTGATTTCTTGCTTAACTTGCAATCCCTTTTACAACTTGCTATATCATTGAGGCTATGGATAAACAAATGAACGATATTCTCAGATTTAATCAGTTTTTAACCCAAAAAACGTTGCCCTACGTAAAGCGCTTTATCGACGTGCGGTTAAAGGACGACAAACGTTGGATAGAGGCACAGCTAAAGCGCTATACTAAATTGCAACAAGCCATTGATGCAATCGATGAAATGCCCCATAAGGTAGCGCTGCAAAGGGAGTATAAACAGAACTTGCTGAATTTGTTAAAGGAGGGCCAAAAGCAAGTTGATGCCGATAAAGAGGATTTTATCAAGGGGTTAAACAAACTAGTTAAGGATGAGACTATCGCTGTAAACCATACGATTAGGGTAAAAGAGATGGCATTACCCTACACGCTGTCCATCAAGGATAATCCAATTAAATCCGTAAGAAAAATTTGGTCGAACATTGTACTTTTTTTTAGGCGCAAAGCTGTAGCAATAGTCAATTGGGGGCAAAGGGTTCTTTTCAGGAAGGGGGCAAGCAGAGAGGTTTTAAAGCATCGAAGGATACCATATCGCAACATGTGCAGGTATTTTCTGAATGTTTCTCTTGTTGAGCACTCTTTGCCAGTTCTCGGCTCAGTTTTTAAAAGCTATAGCAATACCCTTCTTAGGTTTTGGGAGGGTGATGACAACCTTGACGAACAGTTCCAGAGACTACTTTATGGCGATAAACCAGAAAAAGACGATGAAGAAGTTCAACGACCTGCTGCTCTGTTTAATCAGGCCTTGGAAAGCAATAAGCAAATTCAGATAGAGATTGATGAACAGCTTAAACTTTTGGTTGATAGAATTATCGATGATTTTGCAAAGGCCATTGCCAAAGTTGATACCATTGAGATGCCCCGTGGATTTTATAGGCATACAAAGGTTGAAAAAAGAAGCAAGGAGTTACTGGTACAATCATTGCAAACATTAGCTTTATGGCAGAACACGCATCGCACTTTACTTGACGACTGGATACTCGATGTTGAGGTGACCTTGCTTTACTACTCTGTTTACGGCGAGTTCAATTTGCTTTACGAGAATGTAGGCAAGTTCTCAGCCAATAATCTTTCCGAGCTTTTTGCTCAAATAAAAGCTTTACTATCGAGAGTAAAATCAAGCGTAAGCTCCGATAAGAAGTCGAAAAAGGAGATGCTTGATATTGTGCTGAAAGCAGAAGGAATACTGTCAGTCGAGCTAACCGACAGGGTACTGGCTAAGGGAATTGAGATGCTTACGCATTGTTTCGATGATGATTTTAACCACCTAAGCAATAGGATAAATAGCCTAACCAATGACATTTCAGAGCGAAGAACATTTTTGAGGTACAAGGATTACGAAAAGGCTACAAGTAGCAGCGAAATTAGAAGTATTTCGCCTCGCGAATTGCTTGGGTTTGAGGCATTGCCCAAGTTTAATGCTCGAGTGGACCAAATAAGGCAAAATGTGAGTAAGCATTTGGAGCGAGCACGCTTGAACCTGGTAGCCCTTGGTACGGTAAGCGATTTTAGCCTTGAGTCGGCGTTACTCCTGCTTAAGAGCAAGCAGGGTACTGCTAGCAATGCTCGATTAACCGTTGTTGATGGTTTTGAAAGAGCACTTGCACACCTTGCTAAGGTTGAGGAGATAATCCAGGCGATTCTGAATCTTTTAGCCAAGGACTTTGGCGAAGCCATAAACAGTTTTAACACCGATATACTAAAGCTCAAGAATACGGAGAATGTTATAGAGCTAAACCTGAGAGTTGCCAAAATTAAAGCGGTTGAGCGCACCAAGCAGCTCAGAAAAAAGTTGGTGAATATTGCTAAACATCAACTTTTATTGGTTAGGTACTACTACAAAAGGGTTGTACTCTTCATAAACAGAAGGCTTAAGAGCGTTAAAAAAAGCCAGGGAGTAGATGAAGATGTTCGAAAAGTATCGTTTGAAATTTCAGAGTTTATAGGCAGCACGCAGCAATCGCTAAAGGATTTGCCCTTTGTTTACCAGCGCTTGTTTAGGCTAAGCCCAACTAACGAAGAGCGCTTTTTTGTGAATAGGGAGAAAGAATTGGCGTTGCTTAGGCAATCCT
>CALGIR010000184.1 GCA_937915475.1 uncultured Bacteroidales bacterium | reverse complement strand
ATAACAGGTTTAATAACTGATAGGACACAAACATCAGCATTTGGTGCTGGAATGGTTACTGATAAAGGCGGAACTGACGTAGAAATAACTGCAAGCGGTATAGTTTACAAAACCGGTACTACTTTACCTACTTTAGAGAACGTTAGCGGACTATCCCCAGGTGAAGGAGGAATTGTTTCAGGAGAAGAATCAACAGATTTTAACCTAGAAATGCAAAACCTAACCCCAGGCACTGCATACAAGGTTAGGGCATTTGCAACCAACTCCGACGGGCTAACCGGCTACGGCTTACTCAAAGAGTTTACAACCGATCCTGCACACAAAATTACCATAAACGTTACCGATGGAACTGATCCGATTACTGCTACGGTAACATTTTGGAAACAAGGTGCTCAAGAGCCAGAAGCTATCAGCTCAAATAACAGCACACACATATTTTCTCTATCCAAAGGAATTTACACGTATAAGGTTGAAGGCTTAGGATATCAATCTAAAATATCATCCGAATACGAGGTAAAGCAGAACAAAACGGAAGTTGTTGTTCTTAACCCTACAGGGGGTGGCCTTTACCCTGTTAACTTTACTGCTAAAAACCAGTACAACAACACTGTGGGCAGCGTTCGTATTACAGTAGGCAATAGCAGCGACCTTACCAACAGTGCAGGTGAAGCTACATTACATCTCCCAACAGGAGAAAATATCTACTCAATCACTGTACCTGAGGGTTACGACTACATGGACGACGGTACTATTCAAGTAGCAGAGATTAACCTTCCAGTTGGAATATCCCTTACGAAACAGCATAAGGTTACATTTATTGTTAAAAACCCCAATGGCACACCCGTTCGCTGGGCAGAAGTTATGCTAACCAAAGCAGAAGGACAAGGGGAAGAATATATTAATGTAATAAACGGAATAGGCGAAACATTCTTGCCATCCGATGCTGACGGAGTGTGGAATTACGAAGTATACGCCGAAGAAGCAAGTGTCAACGCAAGTGTCAACGGAACTATAACGGTTGGAGAACTAGATGTTGAAAAAATCATTCAACTTAAGCCACCACTACAAGAGTTTACCGTAAAGTACCGTATTGAGGATAATGAAAACGTAGCTATTGAGGGTGCAAGGGTTCACCTGAAGGCCGATGGTGTTTTCGATGAGGTTGTTTATTCCAACTCAGCGGGTGAGGTTACTTTTACCAAGGTTAAAGCTCTTAACATCCCAGATACCAGCAGGTACACCTTAACTATTGAAAAAGATGGTTTTGGAGTATACACTGAGTCCTTCGAAATTAACCAGTATTCACCGGAATACGACCCGGAAAACCCTGGAACATTCAGCGTAAAAACAATAGGGTTAATTCCAACAACATATACTGTTAAAATCTATGCTTACAATAATCCTGAAGAAGAACCATTTGCCTTTGTGGATCTTATACTACAATCCTCCGATCTCGTTTTCGACGAAACGATAAATACAGAGGATGGGCATGCTACATTTTATAATGTACCTGCTTCAAATGATGCATACAAACTAACCTATTATCCAACTCTGCAAGGTGGTTCTTCGTATAGTTCCCGTACATTTGACTTCTTTTTTAATAAAGATAATGAGTTTAATACAGAGAGTGGGCCTGTTGGTTATAACTATACGCTTGTCTTTGACTCTGAAACGAATACTTATAGTATCGAACTTGCTTGGTTGGATATAATAGGGTATAGTCTTTAAAAGCAGAAATATGAAACATCCATGACAATAGCCTTAACACATAAGCAAATAGCCATTGCATGGATGTTCCTTAGGTTTTCAAAATAAAAAAAAGACAAATGAAACACAATAAAACAAAACAGAGGGCGATAAAACTAATGCTAACGGTTGTAATTACAACCGTTAGCATCACCCTGTGGGCTCAAGAAACGGTGGTTCAACAGGCAATGCTATCTAGTGGTGAATACCACCAGGGCACTACTGGTTCAATAAGCTGGAGCCTTGGTGAAACGGCAGTAAGCACTCTTGCCGAAGGAGAATATATTATTACCCAAGGATTTCAGCAGAGCAAGCTTACGGTAACAGCTATTGATGTAGAGCCTTACCCATCGATTAGCATTACAGCCTACCCAAACCCCACAAGCAGCAATCTGTTTATTGCGGTTGATGGTGAAATAGCAAACCTTAGGTATGAGGTTTACGCCGTTAATGGGTTGAATATTGCAGGAAACCACTTTGATAGCAACCCGCAGAAAATTGTTTTTGCCCACCTCAATTCAGGAGTTTACCTAATTAGGATACAACTGAATAACCAAACGATTAAAACCTTTAGGGTGGTAAAAAACTAGACCATCTCAAAGATAACTAAAGAGGGAGGCGACCAAATTTGGTCGCCTCCCCCTTTTTTTCGTAGATACTAATCAAGCATTATAATAATAGCAGTTTATTTTTGTATCTACCATTATTAGAACTTCCTTCCCCTAATTGCTATACCAAAACTCTTATATTTGAAACGCATAAAACCATGTAAGGCAATGAAATTATCTAAATACTATAAACAGTACGAAAAGATAAAGAGTTAAATGATACGGCTGAATTTTGCCATAGCAATGGCATTAAACTTTACGCTATTAACGCAACCTATCCCGGGGAACAGGGCAATGGGGATGTGTTGTTTATAACGCTCAAAAAAAGTCAAACTTGCCAAATAAAATTAAAAATTACGATCGAGGCACAGATAAACCTTTCGAGCAAGTTTATACAGTAAACTATACATTCTTATTATACGCTTAAATATCACCAATATCTACGAACTACATTTAAGGTGTAATGTTTACCGCCAATTAGCTAACTTTGTAAAAATTAAAAAATGAGTATCCTGCCCATATCCGAATGGTTTACCAAAGAATTTAAGCATCCGCTTATTATTGCTGGTCCTTGTAGTGCCGAGAGCAGAGAACAAGTGCTTAGCACAGCACGAGCCATTGCAAGTTTAGGCAAGGTAGATGTATTGCGTGCAGGTGTATGGAAACCCCGCTCGCGCCCGGGCACTTTTCAGGGTGCAGGCGAGCCAGCTCTTGAGTGGTTAGTGGAGGC
>CALGIR010000183.1 GCA_937915475.1 uncultured Bacteroidales bacterium | reverse complement strand
ACCCTGTTGTTAAAACTGGTGGAGATAAAGGAATAACTGCTGTGGCAGGAGCTCCCTGGGGAAGCGCAATGGTACAACCAATTACTTATGGATACATTCTTATGCTTGGTGCCGAAGGCCTTAAGAAGGCTACTGAAATAGCCATTCTGAACGCCAACTATATAACAGCAAGGCTAAAAGGTCATTACGATGTGCTTTACACCGGAAAAACAGGACGTGTTGCCCACGAAATGATTTTAGACTGTCGCCATTACAAGCAAACCTATGGGGTTGAGACTGGCGATATTGCTCGTAGGCTTATGGACTATGGATACCATGCTCCTACCCTATCATTCCCAGTTAATGAAACGCTAATGGTTGAGCCAACTGAGAGCGAGTCGTTACAGGAACTTGACCGCTTTATTGAGGTTATGATTGAAATAAGGAAAGAGCTTGATGAAATAAAGAACGGTAAGGCCGACAAAGAGGATAATGTGATTAAAAATGCTCCGCACACCGTTGTTGAGGTAACGGCAAATGAGTGGAACCATGCATATGACCGCAAGAAGGCAGCATTCGCTCTGCCATGGATTGCCAACAACAAATTCTGGCCAGCAGTTGGAAAAATAGACTCTGCCTACGGGGACAGAAATTTGGTTTGCTCTTGCGCTCCAATTGAGCATTATTTGTAGACACTAATTATGCTAAATGAAAAAGCAAGCCGAAATGGCTTGCTTTTTTTATTGTGAAAAAATTATTTGACCTTTAGCTGAAACCTCAACAGTTTGGGTGGTGTTGAGTAATCATTCTGTAAATTCAAGACACCTATAAACATATCCTTATAATAGACCACATTATCTGTTCTATACTGAAATGCCATGTTATAACCCGCTGTCTCTAGTACAACTTCACCTATAAATTTACCGCTATCATCGTATGTATATACATTAAACTTATGGTCAACATCCTCATCAGTAAACCTAAAAACTAGGATATTCCCCTCAGAATCGACTAAAAAGTTGTAATAGTAGGGCATGTTAACAGGGAAAAAGTCTTCCTTATATATTGAGGCAACTTCATCTTTTGTATGTTTTCCCTTTTCTACCATCAGCTCTATCCGCTTAAAAAACTCCTTTTTCATGTCCTCTGGATAAGGAAGCGGCTCATAATTTAAACTAATACTCCCTTTTAATTCCCCATTTGGGCTGTATATTTCTATCTGATTGCTATTTGTGATGCCAACCAACAGGTTACCATTGGGCAATGCCCTTAACTGAATGTTAACAGATGTAAATGTTGGGGCATAAGAAATAATATAGTTCTTCTTATTAAGCGCTAAAGCTCCACTTTTCCATACATCATCGTATTTTCGAATGATGTTCATTGTTTCAGTTTCGGGGTTTATAATAGTTACAACATCACGAACTCGTCTGTTAGCAAGCGGTACATGCCCCAAAACTGCAATATCATTAACCAATGGTATGACTTTTAGTGGCATATAATCTACTGCTATGGTTTTTACATATTTACCATTAAGCGTGAAGAATTTTATATGTCCATTATTCTCATAAGTAAAAACATATTTCCCTGCTACTACACCACCAAGTGTTGGGCTAGCCTTAAAATCCTGATTAGAAGAACCCTTTTGCCCAAAGGTTAATACATGCTTACCGTTAGGGTCAAATTTTAAAATTGAGTAAGAGCTACCACTCCCAACAAATACGCTCCCATCGGGGGCTACCGCTATACTTCTCTGTAAACCAACGGGTTTACCAAGCGATTGCTCTTGGTAATCTGAAAAAACCTCATTCCAGATTACCCCTTTTGCGTACTCCTCTTCCTGTACAAGTTTTAATGTTCCCGTTTTGTAAATATCGAGTAACGGTTGACCATTGGATTGTAAAGCAAAACCAATGATTATTAATAATACCTTTAGCTGTTTCATAACAATTTTATTTTTGGTTTTATACTGAGGAATGGCCAATCCGTTAGTTACTATTTTGCTGCTGTTTACACTGTTTAACCAAATAGGATTCAACCACATTACCATCAACATCAACCTCAGCAATGGCAATGGCTCGCATTTGGTAAAGCCTATTTGGCGACTCTAAATTGGGATGGAAATTTGCAGCATCTACCTCTACCCACTCACATTGCTCACCGTTAAGTGAATCTGTTTGTCCTTTATGCTGCATTAAAGCAAAAATGCCAATTATAATCAGTGCTGTAGCTGCCACACTAAAAACTCTCACAAAAGAACGTTGCCTAGATTTTCGAACAGCTATGGGCATCTTATCAATTAGTCCTATTGCCTCAAGCACATCAGAAACGTTTCCCCTCCTCTTGGCTATACGTTCAGAGCATTTTGGGCATTGGGTAAGGTGTTCCTCAAAAAGATTAAACTCATTTGCGTTCAGTTCTCCGTCAATGTATGCCTGAATACCCCAATCTTCAGCACATTTCATTCTTTTTTTCATTGCATTAGTTTTTTATCAATGTACTACCCATTTCGCCAACTTATCAATTGCTCGGGTTAGGGTTTTGCCAACTGAAGTTGGATTCATTCCAACCACTTCGGCCATATCTCGATACGAAAAGCCCATCTTGTATAGAGTAACCAACGCCCTTTCCTTGTGATTTAACCTTTGCATCGCCTTTCGAACCCTTACCAAACGCTCTCGATTCAACCCTTCATCATAAGAATAACTGATATTGAAATCATTAACTGGATTGTAAACAAATCGTTTTCTGTACTTGTACCGATTTATGCATCGATTATAGGCCACCCTATAAACCCATGACAGTGAATTTACGAGCAAATCGCCATCCTTTTCTCTGCGCATTAACCCAATGAACGATTCCTGTGCAATATCCTTTGCATCATCAACATCATCTGTCCACTTTTGACAGAATTGCTGAACCTTGAGAAAATTATCTTGGTAAAGCTTATCGAAATCCATTGATTGCACTATTACCTTAATGACAAATCAATTCATGATTTGTGACATTTCTAGCTTTCTTTTTAAAAAAAGAGGCTGTCTAAAAAGATAGCCTCCTAATTTATGCAATATATTAAAAACGATGCAGTATGACCCAATTGTTTTCTTAAGTTATGGTCGAGTACCATTAGCCCATAATCGACTTCTGTTCAAGCTAGACCTCTTAACGTAAGCCGATTAAACTTAGTATAGAATTATAGTTCTTACAATCAGAAATTTATCTCTATCTCCTATTCCCCTCGGCTTACCTAGCTTCCTTTCTTGCAATAGCATCCTCAATCACCATTCCAAACACATCGTTCATGGTAAGACCCATTACTGCCACTTGTTGAGGAACTATGCTGGCTTCGCTCATTCCGGGAACGGTATTCACTTCTAGAAAGTAGAGTTTTTTGTTGCCGAAAATATAGTCGATGCGCACAATGCCTTTACAATCTAACCTATCATAAATTTCCGAGGAAACCGTTTGAATATAGTCGGTAAGGTCATCGGGGATTCTAGCTGGGGTAATCTCCTCAACCTCATTTTCGTACTTTGCCCCATAATCAAAAAACTCATTCTTTGGCACAATTTCGGTTACCGGTAGCACAAGGGTTTTACTTTGGGTTTTAACTACACCACAGGTTAGCTCCATTCCAGGAATAAACTCCTCTATCAATGCTACTGGATCCTCAGTGAATGATTTTTCGAGGGCAGATACTATCTCTTCGGCTAATTTTACTTTGGTTATTCCATAGCTACTTCCGCTCTCGTTGGGCTTAACAAAAAGGGGCAACCCAATATTTTTAACCACATCCTTCGGATTAACAGACTCTCCCTTGCGTACCCTTATATCCTTGGCTAAATGGATATTTATTCCCTGCAGCATTCGCTTTGTTGTGTCCTTGCAAAAGGTAAGCGCAGTGTTTAGTACTCCTCCCGTTGTGTAGGCTATATTCATCATCTCAAAATATCCCTGAAGTAAACCATTCTCACCTGGGGTTCCGTGGATAACAATCAGCGCACAATCGAACGTTAACACCTCTTCTCCAACATTTGCACTAAAGCTATCCCATGAAACAGGAATATCACCATGCTTAGGGTGTTTAAGTGTCATCTTGGTGCCCTTTAGCATTACAGGGAAAGCGTTATATTTGGAAGGGTCGAGCCATTTTGCAATTTGTGCTGCACCCTTAAGCGAGATTCCCTCTTCGGAAGAGTTACCACCTGCCATTATGGCGATATTGAGTTTGTTATTCATCTATATTGATTTAAAATGCAGACCAAAATTAAGCAGAAATGTTCAAGGTAAAAAGGGCGATGCCAGATATTATTAGCGAAAATACTTTCCCTTATTCGTTTGGTTCGTCAGAAGCATATTTGCTGCGCCATTGCTCAACCACCTGTGCCATATCGTGCGGTAGTTCAGAGTCGAAGAGCATCTGCTTTCCCGTAGTGGGATGAATAAACCCTAACGATTTTGCATGAAGTGCATGCCTTGGGCATAGCGTAAAGCAATGCTGGATAAACTGTTTATACGTGGTAAATACCCTGCCCTTTACAATTGTATCGCCACCATAACGATTGTCGTTAAAAATGGGATGGCGAATGTGCTCAAAATGTACCCTAATCTGATGTGTACGACCGGTCTCCAACTTGCACTCAACAAGGGTTACATAACCAAGCCTTTCAATTACCCTCCAATGGGTAACTGCATGCCTGCCATCCTCCCCTTCGGGAAAAACAAACATTTTCATTCTATCGCGCGGACCTCGGCCAATGTTTGCCTCAATGGTACCTTCATCTTCTTCCATATCGCCCCAAACTATGGCAACATATGTACGATCTGCGGTACGATTGAAGAACTGGCGAGCCAGAAAGTTCAATGAGTGCTCCGTTTTGGCTATCACTATTATTCCTGAGGTATTCTTATCTATTCTATGTACTAAACCTGGCCGAACATCGCCTGTACTAAAAAGGGGTACATCCCTTAGGTGGTACATTAATGCGTTTACCATTGTGCCAGAATAATTACCATGCCCTGGGTGAACAACCATTCCTGGCTCTTTATTCACCACTATTAAGTCATCGTCCTCGTAAACAATATTAATGGGGATATTCTCCGGGATAATCTCGATTTTGCGAGGCGGATAGGGCATCACTATTGAGATGCTATCGTTTGGCTTTACCCTATACGACGATTTAACTGCCTTGTCGTTTACAAGAATATTACCAGCATCGGCAGCTGCTTGCACCTTGCTTCTAGTTGCATTCTGAATTTTTGCTGAAACAAACTTATCGATACGGAGCATACTCTGCCCCTTGTCAACATCGATATGGAAATGCTCAAAGAGTTCCTGCTCCTCTTCACCGTCCTCCTCCAGCTCATCTTCGTCGTATGGACTCTTTTCTGTTACCATTTAGCAATAACCAGTTTCTGTGTTCCTACTATCTCCCCATTGCTTACAACCCTAATTATATACGTTCCGTTAGCTAGCGATGAAACGCTAATTGGATTTCCGTTTACAGGTACGGATAGCACCTGCTGCCCAATAAGGTTGTATACATTTGCAATACCCTTCGAATGGGAATGCGGTAGCTCGATACTAAGCAGGTCACTAGCAGGATTAGGAAAAATTCGTATAGCCTTTGCAGCTGCATTAGTATGGCTGTGAGTTGGTGGCTCGGTTAGCTTATTGAATACAGGACGAAGCATTAAAGAACCCTCAAATGATGTATTAGCCCAGTTACCCTCAATGTTATAGAATAGTTTTGATTGACTGTTCCTATTCCTGTCATACCCAAAGTTTAGCATCTCCGTAGTTGTCTGAATCCAACCAATATAAAAAATCCCCTCATCAATTATTAGTTCTTCGTTAAGTTTAAAGAGAACAAACCTGTTGAGGCTATCGGCAAACTGCGGCCTTAGCCCAAGTTGTTCGTAAATAAGGTTTCCGGGCTTCCCATTATTATCATCCCAAACAGCCAACTTAAAGTATTTCTGGTTTGCATCGCCCTTGGTACGGTTAAAGTACATGTAAACGCCCACAAGTGTATCAGCTTTATAGGTAGTAAACTTTAGGGCTACTTGTGCATTCTGGGTTCCTTCGCCATAAAGCCCATAACCACTTTCGGCGGTACCATCGTCGTATGCGTAGTAGTTTTTAAACTGTTGGGTATACCTAACTGTATCGTTCCAACGAAATGGGTACGGATCTTCTGTTATCAGATAAGCCCTAAACTGGTACTTTGCTGAATCTTGCCAGGCAGACGTAAAATCATAAGAATATTCTCTGGTTAATAAGTAGTCACTCAACGATGCTATATTGTCTGATGCTGATGAGAATTCATAGATATTTTGAGTCGAGTTATTTAATATATCAAATTTACGGGTAACCTGGCGGCCGGCCGGATTTTCATCAAGATTAAGATTTCTATACAGAACTGTGAAGAGTAAGGGGTTAGTTAGTTCAGCAGACCTAGCTTGACTGTTGAAATGCTTCCATGGAATAGATTCGTAATTTTTAAGGATTGAACCCAGCGGTCGTGCAAATGTAATATCGTACAATAACGTATCGTCGAAAGCTCTACCCTTATCAATATAGACCTGATCGATATGCCAATGATCACTATTGGATAATAACCCTGGAACTGTTGTATTTTGCTGAAGGGTGGCATAGTTCCTAAAGCGAAATTTAAAATTACTCGTCAAAAATTTACTGTCGAGTATAGGGAAATGAGCTCTATAAAATGTTTTATGAAGCGTATCCGACTTAATTACCTTAACATCATCAGATATTAATTTGTATATCTGGCAAATTGAATCGCCTGCAAAACTAGCCCAAGCAGCCCAAGCACCTTCCCACTCATCATCGTCAATATTATAGAATTCTAGAACAAGGGAGTCTCTAACATTGGGTTGATACCCCAATCCCTGTGGCTGAAAAACAAAACTAAAATAAACTGTTGTATCACCCGGGTAATTAAGGTTTATAGGATGCGAGGTTAGTGTATCGGCAGAAAAAGGGAAAGTTGATGCATTGGGGTATAATCTGCCACGATTATCAAACGCATCGAATGTTGCAACGCCAATGGATGGAGAGTTGATAGCATAGGTAGTATTAACAAAAATGCTTGGCCCAAACCATAAATCAGATGATGGTGCAGTTTTGCCACGGGCAAAATCGTCGAAGAAAGGGACTTCAAGTGAACTCTTTACGTTTACGCTACTGGAAACATTATTTAAAGGCATGGATTGTAGGTTCACCAATACCTCTCCTCCCTGCTGAGCAAAGAGACTTACTGATACCATTAAAAATGAAAAGAAAATGATTTTAAAAGATGTTCTCATTCTAAAGCTTCCTCAATTTCCATTTTACTATAATCAAACTCACTTGTTGTATTAGTCTTTTCAACCTCGGGTTTATGCTCTACTGGGATTCTTGATTCGTTTAGAGTTAACCACAAATCGACTCGCGAACCAAAACTAATGCTTGTTACACCCATCGGGTTTGGATACTGGCTATAGACCCTAGCACTTAATGAGTCTGCATTATCAATTATTGTTTCGTCAAAAGAATATCTACCTAAATTTAACGAAGCATCATGCAAAAGATTGCGTGCCTCAGCTAAAGACATCCCAATAACTCTTGGCAAAATTGTTCTTTCGCCGTATAGTCCACTACCCAGCACAAGCGTTATTTCAGAACCTTTAGGGATTTGTTCACCCTGTTCAATTACCTCTCCTTTGTATTTTTGTTCAAGCACATTATTCACTGCAATATCAGCAGTAAAGGCTAGTCCTCTTATTTTAAAACCCTGAAGTTGCAGTACCGATTTTGCTTGCCTTAGGGTTAATCCAACCAGATTTGGCATATTTTCAAGAATAGGGTTAACCGCATTGGTTGTAACAAACACCCTACGATTTGCCTTTACATAGGTTTCTGGCTTTGGGTTTTGCTCAATAACTGTACCCGGTTTGCGTGTTACAATGTAAACCGAATCGGTAATCTCCAATCGTAAGCGCTTGTTGTTTGCCAACCTCTTAGCCTCTTCAACCGTAAGTGAAGAAAAGTCGGGGACGGAAAACCCTCTACCATGCCTTGAAAACACTTGTAAAAAAAGGAAAAACAGAATTGTAGCAACAGCTAAAACTCCGATGGCTAGAAGTGGGGTTTTAACAAACGGATGTGAAAAAATACTTTTAAAAAAATTTATCACCTTTTGTTTAAACATTCCAGGATATGTTAGTGAATAAAATGGGCTCCTTAAATTCTTATCAACAAAACTACAATTAAAAAGTAAATGCCATGATAAAAACTCAACAAAATGAATTTATGAGCAAGTAAATTAATAGACTTTAAGATGGTTATAGAGCGAATCGCGTTCTATCGGATTTTTTGCAACTGACCGAATTGTTGAGCATATTTCATCAATGCTCATTGATGGTGATTGATCTTCGGCTCCAGCCATGCTGTAAATCTTTGTCGAATCGTCAATAGTTCCATCTAAGTCATCAACCCCAAAGCCTAGTGCAAGGCTTGCAGCTGATTTTCCCAGCATTGGCCAGTATGCCTTTAAATGCGGAACATTATCGAGAAAAATTCTTGCCACTGCAAAGTTCTTCATATCCTCTACTGTTGACACTTCACCTATGTGGCTCATGCTATTATTCTGCGCTTTAAACTTTAATGGGATAAAGCAGTTAAATCCACCTGTTTTATCTTGGAGTTTCCTAATATCATTCATGTGCTCAACTCTATGTGCATAGCTCTCCATATGCCCATAAAGCATGGTTGCATTTGATGTTAATCCTTCGCTATGGGCAGTTTCATGAACCTCAAGCCATCGGCTCCATGATGTTTTAGACCCACAAATGGCTTGTCTTAACTCGCTATTGGCTATCTCCGCTCCACCTCCAGGTATTGAATCAAGCCCGCACCTCTTCAATTCCCTTATTCCCTGTTGTAAGGTTAAACCCGATTTAGCTATTGCATAATCGAGTTCAACAGCCGAAAACGCCTTTACATGTATGCTTGGATTTACGCGTTTAATTGCCCTAACCATCTCGCAGTAGTAATCAACATCCCACTGCGGATGAACACCCCCAGTAATATGAACCTCTGTAGCTTGCTTGTCCATACTGTTTCTCACTTGCTCCGCAATCTCATTAAGCGATAATAGCCATGCTCCATCCTCACCCTCGCTTCGCCTATAAGAACAGAAAGAACAGCTATGAAGACAGATGTTTGTTGGCTCAATGTGAAAGTTCCTGTTAAAAAGAACGCTCTTCCCGTTAATTCTTTCTGCAACATGTGTTGCAAGTACCCCTAGTAGTCCCAGTTCAGCATCGTTGTATAGCAATTCAGCATCAGCCAACGATATCCGATCTCCTTTCACAACCTTGTTAACAATGGATGTTATGCCTTTGCTTAAATTGATTTGCTGAATTAATTGGCGGGTACTACTGATAAAATGCTCCGACATTTTCTATAAAATTTACTAAAATATTATGGACACAAAGATGATAAAATTAACAATCGCTAGAGTGCATGGATAGTTTAGGCAAAACAAAAAGAGCTAATCGTTATCAGATTAGCTCTTAACTATTATAATTGAAATACTAAAATTTACCTTTTGTGCCTTGGCTCGCTCGACACGGATAAACTTTGTCTTCCCTTTGCTCTGCGGGCAGCTAAAACCCTACGGCCGTTTGCAGTAGACATGCGCTCACGAAAACCGTGCTTGTTTTTTCTCTTTCGGTTCGATGGTTGAAATGTTCTTTTCATCGCTATAAGTTCTTTAAATTATTTATTTTCTCTGATTATCAATCGAAAAGGGCAAAACAATCACCCATATTTCTGGTTCGCAAAGGTAACTAAGTTTTTTAAAGTGAAAAAGAAATTCTGGAAATAATCTTTAAATATTCACTTATTAAGTTTGATTGGGGAACACTGCTAGCTAGATATGTGTATCACCAATTTTTCTGTAAAAAACTCTTCCTCAAAAAAGCTAGAGATCTTCCATCTCTTCACCCTTCTCCCAAAGGGCTTAACTTCCTCATTAACATCACCCCCTTTAAGCGCAATAACGCCATTGGATAAACTATTATAACCACCTTGTTTAACCGTGCTTTTTGTCCATTCCATGAGCTTTGCCACAGGCGCAACGGCGCGAGTAACAGCAAAATCAAAACTGCCATTAAGCTCTTCAACCCTGCTTTTTTGTGCTACAACATTGGTTAAACCAAGTTGCTCTGCAACTGAATTTGCCACTGTTATTTTCTTACCTATTGAATCGACTAAGGTAAACGATACCTGAGGAAAAAAAATAGCCAAAGGGATACCTGGGAACCCACCTCCAGTTCCAATATCTAAAACTTTTGTTCCCTTAGCAAACGAGATTACCTTTGCTATTGCCAATGAGTGAAGCACATGGCGCACGGGCAATCCTCCAATATCTTTACGAGAAACTACATTGATCTTGGCATTCCAGTCCTCGTACAATTTGGGCAATTGCAATAACTGATTACGCTGAGTTAATGTGAGCTCAGGAAAATACTTAAAAACAATATCCATACCTTAGGGTTTATGCGGGCTATTGATTAGAATATTGTGGAGCAACTCCCTTGCCCTAAAAAGTTGCGCTTTAACTGTACCTAGAGGAATAGAAAGTTCCTTAGCAATCTCATCGTATGAGTATTCCTTAAAATACCGTAGTTCGATTAACCTACGATAGCGAGGCTTAAGCTTTAGTACAAGGGTCTTAACAAGTTGGATGTTTTGATCTTTAATGAGACTCTCCTCCGGGTCGAGGCCACCCGACAAAAGGTTCGAAGCTGGTAACGACTGAACTCCATCATGGCCTTCGATAGGCTGATCGATTGAAACAAGGTTTGCTTTTTTCTTACGGATAAAATCGATACAATTATTGGTTGCAATTTTGAAGAGCCATGTACTAAAGGCATAGTTTGGAGTATACTGCTTTATGCTTTTAAAAGCCTTCCCAAACGCCTCGATGGTTAAATCTTCTGCATCACTTTTGTTATTAACCATCTTTAAAAGCATAAAGTAAATAGCATCTCTATACCTTTCCAAAAGTTCAGCATAGGCCTTTTGGTCACCATCAATTGCCTTATTAACAAGATTTAAATCGTACTTCCCTTTATCGGATAGGTTTGAACCTATTTCCATTTTTGGCGGTTTAAAGTTAGCCCATTGGCCAACATAAATAATGCATACAACAACGGAGAAAACAAATCGTATATTAACGAAAATATGAATATTTTCCTTTCATTCAAACGATTCATTGCTAATTTTAGTATAACCTGTACAACAATCAGCCTAAACACAAGAATTGCCCCAACTACCAGCGGATAAAAATTCGTGAGCAGAAGATAAATTCCAAGCACCCAAAATAGAATCCTCGAAAAGGGTTCAAGCGCAAGCCTAAACTTTACGGGACCCTTATATAGCGGACTAGTTGTTAGATGCCTACGCTTCTGATTGACCCACTCCCTATAAGTGGCACATGCTTTAGAGCGTGTGTGCGCACTATGCCTTAACTCAACCACGGTATTACGCTTGGTTGCTACCTGCTGAATAAAAAGATCGTCATCGCCCGATGGGATGTGGCTGTGAGAAGCAAATCCCCTATTATTAAAGTAAAGTTCCTTAGTATAGGATAAATTTCTTCCAACCCCCATGTATGGCTTTTTTGCCATTGCAAAGCCTAAATACTGAAGAGCAACATAGAATGTATCGAAGCGAATAAATCTATTCAGCATGCCTTTTTCCTGTATGTATCCTCCATACCCAAGAACGATAGTTTGCTCGTCGCTAAAATTTTCGGACATTTGCTTAATCCATTCTTTGCTCTCGGGTTTACAATCGGCATCAGTAAGTAAAAGTCGACTGTTGCTTGCAGCTTTAATCCCAACTGTTAACGCCAACTTTTTGCCATGCAAAAACTTTGGGTCAGTCCTAATTGCCGTTACCTTTAAACGCTTATACTGAGTTCCTAATCGTCGTAATACCATATCAGAATCATCAGTTGAGCAATCGTTAACCACAATCACCTCATAATCTGGGTAATCTTGCTCCAGTATAGTAGGTAAAAATTCGGCTAAATTTTGCTCCTCATTCCGTGCACAAATTATAACAGAAACTGGTTCCCAACTTTCCTTCGGTATATTTGGTTTTGGCCTATTCCTACTAAAAGAAACCCTTCCAAAAACAAAAAGGTAATAGCGCAGCTGAACCAAGAGTAATATTACGAGAAACGTGAAGGCAAAAAATTCGTAAGGTGTTGATTGAAAGAAGTAAAGATTCACTGTATAGGTGTATTAAATTCTGCGACAATTTTATTAAACATTTTCGGTTTAAACAAGCAGCAAGATAGTGCATAAAAACATCTTACAACTTTTCTACTATCTTTGATGTTTCAAACTATTGCTATTAAAGTGGTAATCGCCTTAACAGCAAGGAGTAGAACACTCTTGAAAATAAGATATTAATGAAATTTGCAATAAGCAAAACCAGTACAAATAGTAACGCCCGCAGCGGATTAATTACAACCGACCATGGCGAAATTCCCACTCCCATATTCATGCCAG
>CALGIR010000182.1 GCA_937915475.1 uncultured Bacteroidales bacterium | reverse complement strand
CCTATTCCCTGGCCTAACCTGGAGATACCCTGAGAATGGCAACAAGGTATATATAACCTTTGATGATGGACCAACCGAGGCAATTACGCCATGGGTGCTCGATACGCTAAAGCAGCACAATGCCAAAGCCACCTTTTTTTGCTTGGGCAAAAAGGTTGAGATGCATCCCGAGATTTTCGAGCGCATCAAAGCCGAAGGCCATGCCGTTGGCAACCATAGCTACAGCCACCTTAAAGGCTGGGAGAATGGAACAGGACAATACGTTCAGGATATCGATTTGGCCAACGATATTATTGGCTCTACCCTATTCCGCCCGCCCTATGGGCGCATAAAAACAAATCAGGTGCGCATACTTAAAAAGCGCTACAAAATAATTATGTGGAGCCTGCTAAGCATGGACTACAGTCGCTGGATTACACCTAAACGATGCTCCAAAATTGTGGTAAACAACTTACGCGCTGGCTCCATCGTCGTTTTCCACGACTCTAAAAAGGCCGAGAAGAACATGAAATATGCACTTATCAAACTCCTTGAAGAGGTAAAAAGAAGGGGGTTGGGGTTTGGGGTGGTGGAGTGAGAAACTAGTTTAGTATGTCAGAGCAAACAAAAACAAGGGTACTTTTTCTTGTTCAACTTCCCCCACCCCTACATGGGGCAAGCACAATGAACCAGTCTGTTTTCAATGCCATTAGCACCGATAATCAGTTTAAAATCCGCCTTATAAACTTAAACTTTGCTCGCGATTTAGCCGATTTGCAAAAAGTGCGATTTGGCAAAGTTGTTAAGGCTTTTGCTATTTTTTTAAGGCTTATTTGGCAGCTGTTAACGTTTCGCCCACATACCGTTTACTTTTCGATAGTGCCACTTAACTTTGTGTTGATTAGGGATGCATTATACCTGTTGATTATTAAATTACTACTGCCTAAGGGTAAGTATGTTTTACATTTTCATCGGTCAGGGCTAATCGAATATGCCATAAAATGGCGATTGAAATGGTTTTATAGATTGCTTTTTAGAAGATGTGATATAATTCACCTGTCAGAATCGCTTGTAGAGAAAGAGATTGAGCCTCTGCGTCTAGTTAATGTAAGAATACACGCCATCCCAAATTTCATCGATGATATTGAACCTGTTCCAGAGAAAACCATTTCTGCTGGGCACGACAATATACTTTTTCTTTCGAACCTGTTACCACAAAAAGGGTACAATACTCTGGTTGATGCCTTTGCACTACTAGAGAAGGAATACCCTAACCTAACACTTACTATTGCTGGACCAGCTCCATCACAGAACGTTTTTATAAAATTGAAAAACAAGATTACAGCGCTTGGGCTTGACGAGAAAGTACTAGTAACAGGGAAGGTCGATGGGGCTGAAAAGAGAAAACTATTTGCAAATGCTTCCATATTTATTTTGCCATCTGAGAGAGAGTATTTTCCGCTGGTTGTGCTTGAGGCGATGGCTTACGGCGTAGCTGTTATTTCATCTGCTAGAGATAATCTTGATTGTTATTTTCAAGACGAAAGGGATATTCTGTATATTGATAAAATAGAGGTCAGTAGCATTGTTAAGTGTATTAAAAAACTTATTGATGAACCAGATTTAAGGATTAGTATTGCTAGTAATGCTACTTTTAAATCGAAAGAAATACAGCGTGAAAGTAGCAACAGGTTAAAAAAATTATTAAAGGCTATTTAACCATTGAATGAAATTTTGGGTAATACTTCCAATCTCTAATTGTTCATCAGAAAACTTTTCCGCATTTTTTGAATAGTGCTCTCTCAAACTTTTGCTGTAAAGTAAATCTTGCATTTGTGCTTTTAGCTCTTGCTTATTGTTAAATAATGTAATTGCTTTCTGTTCAATGTATTTGTTGTCAATTCCAATAATTTTACGCACCAAACAGGGTAGTCCACATGCCATTGCCTCGTTAAGTACATTTGGCGGAAATCCTTCAAGGTATGATGCGTGTAAGAAAATATCGGCCGCTTGTAGATATTCAAATACATTATACACCTCACCTGTAAATGTAACAGAATCTCCCAAATTGGTTTTGCCATAGGTGTAGTTGTTCTGCATTGCATCATAATGTTTGCTAAGTCTAGATCCCGTTGTTGGACTGTAGTTGCCAACGATAACAAGATGAAACTCTTTTTTTAATGACTTGAGCCAATCAAAGATTTCAGGAAATCCTTTACGCCTAGTTACATGTCCAACCATTATAATTATTGGAAGGTCATAGGGTAGTTTGAGTTTTTGCCTTAGAACTCTTTTCTGCTCGGCAGTTACTGGCCTAAACTTCTCATTAACTCCTTGCGCAGAAATAAATACGCTCCTTTTACTTGCCTTATATGTTTCGTGGTAAGCTTTAGCAAACCAATTGTTTAGCGCCCAGTAACCACTGGCAAAAGAGTATATGTGTTTATTATATGGTCTTTTGGCCAAAGTTTTAATGTCATCAAAGCCTGCAAGTGTTGATCGAAAAACAACTTTTCTGCGCATTAAGAAACCGAGTATAATTGCAATCCTATTGCCTAACGTTTTACCATATATAAGCCAATATTTATGCCTTATACCCTGTATTGCTAAGTAAAAAAAAAAGTGTAATCGGGCAGAAATCTTAGTTCCAATACTGCCCGTGTAAAATATAGAGTAAACAGGAATTTGTTCGAGCCTTTTCTGTGCGTTTTTATTATTTGAACATGTTGCTATTGAGCATTCTATACCTGCTTGTATTAGCGCCCTGGCGAAATTAACTGCGCTTTGGCTGTCGCCAGCAACTTTTGAGTTTGCTTCAGATGTTATTATGAGAATACTATTTGGCATTATTTTTAATCAATCCTTGAGTTTAAGACTATCATTTTTTTCTAAAGAGTAAAAGTTTATATTTGATAACAAATGTAGAAATAATATAGCATTTAAGCCCTTGAGAACAATTCATATTGGAACGGTTCACTGGGAGTCAGCCAAATGGCTGCCCATCCAGCTATCATATATTAGAAAGTATATGAAAGTGCCATTTAAACTCTATGGCCATATTTATCCTTATGATTTCAAAGAGGATCGTCTTTATCCTCAGTTCAATCATATTGAGTCAACCCCAGTAAAAGATCATGCCACTAAGCTTAACCTATTATCAGAAATAATTTGCAGTAGAGCAAAGGCCAATGATATAATTATGCTTCTAGATGGAGATGCTTTCCCCTGTGATTTTGTAGACTCCGATTTTTTGAAAATAGTTGATAATAATATTTTTGGCGCAATACAACAGGCTGAGTGTTTTGATGAGCCAATTCCTCACCCATCCTTTTTCATTGCAAGGGTTGATAGCTACTTGAAGCATAAGTTTGATTGGACACCTGGGCCTCACTGGGGTACCACTCAAGGTGAATTTACTGATGTTGGGGCTCGGATATGGGAATATGCTTTTAAAAACAACTATTTTTGGTATCCTTTAAAACGAACCAATAAACATAATATACACCCATTATGGTTTGGGGTTTATGAAGATAAAATATATCATCACGGCGCTGGTTTTAGAAATCCAATTTCTAAGATTGACAGACTTTGCCCAAGCAAGCAATTTAGTAGATGTATATGGTTGTTTAAGTATATTGAAAAAATACAGCATAAAATGAGTATAGGAAACATTTATCGTTTTCAGAACCTAACGGGTCTTCAATGGCTATTAATTAAAAGAAACAAAGAAATATCGTGTAAGGTTTTTCAACAAATTCATGATGATGATTCTCTCCAAATCATTAAATCCTTATTTCTGTAATGATTCATATAGCAACCATTCATCATAACTCAACCAGATGGATTGATATCCAACTTTATTTTATTTCACACAATATCAACTCTCCTTATAAAATCTATGCGTTCTTATCGGGCGGTGCAATTAAGCACAAATCAAGATTTGACTATTGTGCTGATGAACCAATTGAGGATCATGCTGACAGGCTAAACTATTTGGCTGATGTAATAGTTAGATCAGCAAACGATGAAGATTACATTCTTTTTATTGATGGCGATGCTTTCCCGATTGAAAAAATAGAAATTGCTTTAAGCAAAATCGATTCCAATACTCCACTGGTTGCAATTCAGCGAACTGAGAATCTTTGTGATGTTCAGCCCCACCCTTCGTTTTGCTTAGTTAAGGTTAAGTATTGGAAGGAAATTATCGGTGACTGGCGCTCAGGGTACAAATGGGATACTCCCTTTGGCAAGGTTACTGATGTAGGCGGGAACCTATTATATAGACTTAACTCGGGGGGGAAAAAGTGGATCCCGCTTAATCGTACACATAGCCTAGGAAGTCATCCTTTGCTTTTTGGTATATATGGAAATCTAGTGTATCATCATGGAGCAGGATTTAGGAATGCTTATACTCGTTCGGACCTTTTGATAAAACCAAAATCAATATTTGCAAGGGCAAGGTATTTGCTTGTTCCTAAGTGGTTGCCAATAAAGATAATGTACAAACTACACTGGCTACTTCGCCTATATCCATTATCATTAAAAGAAAATACTAAGGAGAGCAATTTAATATTAAGCAAAATTGTTGAGCAAAAGGAGAAATTATTTCAAAAGGTTATACTGGGTAATTATAATGCATAATTCTTTCGATATTATAATTTTCTAGCAATCTTTTATTTGAATCTTTGTAGTAGTTATTGATAAATGAAATTATTTCCCTTCCGAGAATAACCCTATTGCTTGATCTTGATCCAAAAATCCAAAACTTGTTGAGATTTTCAAAAACACGTAATGATAGTTCAAAAAGATAAGGGATGTGGAAAAAGTATCTTTTAAAAACATGGTTCTTATTCGTGAAGTAGTTTACTAGCCTAGCGAAGTAAAGAATTATTACACGGTATCTTTTGTTAGGCTTTTTGAAATATTCCAAATTCGACGAATCGGTAGTCTCAAACCCATACCTAATTAGAAAATCTTTGATAAAGGATTCTTTTTGATGTAGAAAATCTTCATACAAGTAGACATGAACATTTTCTAACCCGAAAATCGATGTGTACAGGTCAATAATCTTATCGTATTCAAGAATTTTGAAAGAGAACAAATCGTATTCCTTATAAAAAAGATTATACATATTCTCTCGAAACAGGTATTTCTTAGCCGAATAGCTCCCCCCAGTTCTTAGGTATTGATAGTACCATGAGGCGATTGTATCAACCTGATTTCTAATAAAGATTACTACCCTACCATTTGGGAAGGTTTGCTTAAGTCTTAGCGCCATTTCTTTAATATAGCTACCATTTCCATACCCAATATCGATACCCCCAAGCAATAGTTCTTCGCAGATAACTATATTATCCCCCGTTATCTCAAGTTCCTTTATACTTATTGAAGGGTCATAAGAAAAAATATCTGGTTCAATCAAATGCTTAAAGACTAAAGGTCTGCTCAAATATCTATAGTTTACGATTTTAGGATAAAAATGATTCTGAAACCAAGTTGTTCCTGTTTTGGGGTAACCAATATGTATAATAGGAAGTGTCATCTACAAAGAATAATTATGCTTTTTCATACCATCTAGTTTATATTCTTCAAATAATACCCTATTCGATTCCTTGTAATAGGTTTTAATGTAATTAATCCACTTCTCACCCAAAATATCTTTTGGTTTCGCTTTAGGGCTAAATAACTTAAATTTTGAGAGACTTGTAAAGACCTTTTCTTGGTGATTTTCCCATCCTCGAATGGGAAATAAATAGTGTTTGTAGGGAAACATTCTATAGTAGAATAGGTTACTAAACTTTTTTAGTGTCAATAATTTTATTGGGAGACTTTCATTAATTGGCGTGAAATCTATATTTGAAAAATCAACCTGTAATCCTAATTTGGCCGAAAAGTCTTTCACGAAACCTATGTTATCATTTCTAAAGTCCTCAAAAAGAAAAATTCGCAAGGAATTCCTTCCATATAACGTTTCGTAAAACTGAATTAGCTTGTAAAAGTTAAGGTGCTCAAAGTTGAAAAGGTTATATGCTGACGATTCTAAGTATCGGTTTATTGAGAAATTTCCTCCATTCTTAATATATTGTATATAGGCCGATGCAATTAAATCCTCTTGTCTCCTTATGAATATTACTATTTCTGCTTTTGGAAAAACGCTGTGAAGCCGATTGGCTATTTCCTTGCTCCAGAATCCTCTAAGCCAACCCCTGTTGATTGTTCCCGCAAATAGTTCAGAGCTGAGAATTATCTCTTTGTTCTGTCCAAGGCGCACAATTCTTTCTACAGCTATTTGCTTATCAAAACTAAAAGCATTTGGTTTAGCAAAAATATCATTACAAATATTTTTTTTTACATACTGGTAGTTGGATATATGTTTAAAAAACTCTTCTTGTATCCAGGTAGTTCCCGTTTTGGGATATCCTAAATGAATAATTGGCATAGTTTTGATAAATTGGACATATTGCTTGACTAACTGTAACTAATTGCTGTATCAAATAATTAACTTGTCCGTAAAAATAATTAACTTAGCACCAAAGTTAAGTTTTTAATTTAAAACCACATACTATGAAGCGAACATTTACCCTCTTAACATTGGCTCTTCTCATCTTGGGAAATTTGAATACTGCGTTTGCACAAACGTGGGATTGGGCTAACCAGATTGCTGGTAGTGAAAATATTGAGGTTAGGGATTTAACTCTAGATGCAAGTGGTAATATTCTAGTTTATGGATACTTTACGGGCAATATAACCATTGGAGTAAACTCCTTCACTAATTTTGGAGCAAGCAATACCAGAGACATATACCTTGCTAAATACTCATCGGATGGAACCCTTTTGTGGGCTCGCCAGTATGGCAGTGATAGTAACGAAGATCCTTTTGGTATAGTTACCGACGAAAGTGATAATATATTCATCACAGGTGGATTTAGAAATACAGCATCTTTTGATACCGAGGAGATAACAAGCCTTGGAGGACAAGATGTGTTTTTAGCAAAAATTTCTTCTTCAGGTACAGTTGATTGGGCAAGGAGTGTTGCTCGAGGAACTGCTGGAAACCGCGGTTACGATATTGATTACTATGATGGTTACTTATATATTACTGCAATTGTAAAGGGAACAGCCGAACTAGGAGGCGCAACTGAGCCTGGCGGTGTTGTTCAGATTACCCAAACTGGCGGTAATTACAATTCATTTGCTGCAAAATTTGATACCACTGGGGATTTTTATTGGGTCACCCATTTCCCATGCAACAACAATACTTTGCTAGAGGCAATTTCTGTTGATGAAGTGGGATATCTTTATGTTGGAGGAGCTCTAATTGGAACTATGACTGCAAATAGCACTGATTATACTTCAACAGGTAGTGGCGATATTATCATTCTCCAATTGAATACAAGTGACGGAACTGTGGAGTGGGTTCGCAAGGGTGGTGGAATCGGAGATGATCAGCTCCGTTCAATTAAAGCAATAGACAATAATATTTATGCTATTGGTTACGTTCGAGGTACAGGAACAATTGATAGCACAGCAACAAGCCAGTCCTCCCCATATACTGCTGCTGGAACAGATATTATTGCTGTTCGTTACAATGCAGAGGGTAATTTAATATGGAAAACCGTTATTGGGAACTCTAGTCAGAATAGCGGTTACGGAATACAAATTTACGAGAACATAGTGGTTTGTTCTGGTTATTTCTCCAACAGTGTAACTTTTAATGAGAGTACAATAACTTCTGGCGGAGGTTACGATGCTGGATTTTTTGTGTTTGATCTTGAAGGAAATCCAGTTACGGCTGGTTCATTATCTGGAGATCTTGAAGACAGAGGGCAGGGGGTAATATACGACGGTCTCGGAAATACCTACATTTCAGGTTATTTTGCATCCACTGAACTTAAATATGGTGACCCAGGTTCCCTTGTTTCTTTTGATCCACCTTTGTCAAACACTAGTTCACCGAATAAATACGGTTTCCTAGCCAAATACAAAAATCCTTTCTCGGTTGTATTCTCCAAAAAAAAGAATATCACTTGTAATGGCGGTAGCAACGGGGAGTTAG
>CALGIR010000181.1 GCA_937915475.1 uncultured Bacteroidales bacterium | reverse complement strand
TATTTATAAAAAGATTCATCTAAGGGTGACCTCTCAGAATACAGTGGCGATACAACAGTAAACAACCTACACTTCAATGAAAAAAACCAAGGCTTTATGGCTGAGATTGGCGCAGGCTTCTTTAAACCCTTTGGACCGGATAGTATTTTCGTTTTTGAAACCTACGCTGGCTATGGAATGTACACCATGAACAGGGCGCTAAACACCTATCAAAGCGTTGCCTACAACATACACCGCCCGTTTGTTCAACCCTCAATTAGCATACGCTACAAAATAGTTGAAGTATCGTATGGGCTCAGAATGTCCATGCTTTTCTTCTCAAATCAGCACCCATCAACCGCTTTTGTAGAAGACGAAATCACTATGATGAATTTTGAAAACTGGAATAAAATTTTCAACATTGATCACAGTCTAACTATTGGCGTAGGTGCAGAACTGGTTAAATTTCAAATACAGTGGATTTATAATCCGCAAGTTAATTACCTAAACGATTCATTCTTGATTCCTACCTTTTCAAACGTTAATATAGGGCTGAAGTTTAGGTTTCAACCTTTTTAGCGTCCTACCCGTGTGCTGCGATTAGGTTTTCTGATTGTTATTGAATCAGAAATTGGACTTCTATAGAGAATCGATCGTCTTAATTATCAGACATAAAAAAATCCGAGAAAAATTCTCGGATTTAAATTGAAATAGCATAAAACTAATCCATACTGAACCCCCCGTCAATCAACCACACCCCATTGGGATTATCGTTGCGCAGTGCGAGATTGTGTCTTACGATTTTGCCCGACTTTAACCTAATCTCGTACGGAACAAACTCTCCGGCGTATTGACCCGACTTAAAAGGCTCGCCAAGCTGCAGCAGTGTTAGTCCGCCAAATTTCTCTTTCATATCGCCCGAAAGTTCACCATCAGATTCATAGTGAATAAGAGCTGGGGCAACTAACGACCAATCCTTTTTTGACAATCCGTTAAATAAAATTTCTGCTGCCTTTTTGCTGGTAATATTCGTAAAAACTTCACCTTTGGGTACAACGGCTAAATCTATCCACTCCTGCCCTTTAGGAATATCAAGTGCGAATAAAGAGGAATCGATATCAACATTATACTCTATGCTCTCTAAATTAACGATTAGTGTCTCCTTTTCTTCCTCAACAAGGTATATTTTCAGCCCTTTTAGCAACTTGGTTTCATTGTCGAACACATACTCGCGACGATTATTCGATTCTTCAATTGAGGTATTAAGCATGTAGTCGTTGGTAAAATCGCCCTGTGCCTTATCAGTAACAGTTAAATACACCAATCCGTCTTTCACCTCCATTGTCAATACTGAACCATCTTTTTTAAGATTATACTGCTCTTTTATAAGAATTTTTTCGGGCTCGAGCAACACCTTAAAATCTTCAATCATACTATAGTAACTGGGCGCCTTTATAAACTTCTGTGTACTAATTATATGCATATACTGAAATTCCCCATCGCACACAACCACCCTACCAGGCTTTTCTACTCTCCATTTATCGGGATTACTAAACGACTTGTAGATTGTATGGTTTACCATTTCGTAGTTGGCACCAATAAGCGAAAAATTGTCGTTCGCTAGTGTGCGTACCTTTAGCTTTACAATCATACTTTTTACCAGCTGGGTTGCCCTAATTGAGTTCTCAAATAGACTGTTGGCAGCCCGGGCGGTACCATTAAAAACATTTGGATTATTATTTACAATTGGGATAATCACCATAGCCATGGTCACAATAGCAGCCACCATTAAGATTTTCTTAAATCGCGGGCTAATCTTTTTAACTTTAGGGTCTTGTGTTTTCATTTCTGTGTCCTCCATTTTTAGTTGGTTCATAATGTTTTGCTTTAACAGAAATGGAGCATTGGGTTGCAGCTTAGGTTTCAGCATCGATATAATTTCAAGGGCATTGTGGTATTCCTTCTGACAATCGGAACACTGATTAATGTGCTTCAGAATACTCTCTTGTAGTATGGAATCTACATTCGTATCGAATAGATTCACCATCTCCTGCTTACATTTTTCGCAATCCATAATTTTACCTCCTTGATGTTTTTCGATATCCATCTTTCAGCTTATCGATACCATACTTAAACCTTGACTTAATGGTTGTAACGGGAGTTTCAAGAATTGACGCAATCTCAACAAAGCCAAGGTTATCAAAAATTCTCAAACGAATTACCTCCGATTGTTCCTCGGGAAGGACTTTTAGGAGTTCTTCCAATCTTTCGTATTCCTCAAACTGAATTAGAACCTCTGATGCTCCCCTCTCATACATTTGGCTTGGTAAAATCGCTGTTTCAATGGGTTCAAACTTTTGCCTTCTGCTCTTCCTGTGAAAATCAAAACAGGCATTGGTAATGCTTCGATACAGGTAGTGCTTAACATTCTTTATGGAAGATAAATTCCCGTTATTGTTGTACAACTTTATGAAAACATTCTGCACAATATCCTGCGAGTCGGCATAAGAACCTGTTCTGAAAAAAGCGTACCTGAAAAGTTGATTCTGATACTCCACTATTACCCTTTCAAGCTCATCCAATTTGCTACGGCCGTTAGCTAATTCCATTTCTACATTTTAAAAGCTTTGTTAATACGACGAATTTGGAATGACAAAAGACGTAAACCTTTCCAATTATCTTCAATAAAACATCTAGACTAGTCTCTTTGGCCCTGTATTTCAGTAGTTTTCGAACATTCCAATCCTGATATCCTCCTTTGTTTACTCAAAGTTAAATTTTTATTACTCCATTTTATGGAATCTCGCCTTATAGTGTGTCAATATTGAAAGCCTCTACATTATAATAGTAAAAGCTAACAAGTTGAATCCATAAAAATCTACAGCTATGAAAACAAAAACTAGAAAAACCGACCTGGAAAAGAAAAAGGTTCTCTTCTTTCAGCTTGGGCTTATTGCGGCATTAGCCCTTGTATTCACAGCTTTTGAATGGAAAAGCAGTAGTAACGGCAATTTTGATTTACTCATTGACAACAGGGTAGTTGAACCCCCTATTGACATGGTAATTACAGATATAAGTAAAATTGTACCCCCACCACCTCCAATAATTTCCATTGCTGAAATTATCCGCATTCATGAAAATGATGGGGTTGACATTGATGAGAATATAGATGTTTTTGCAGAGCCTAAAGAGGACATAATTTACTTTATCATAACAAAAACAGAAGAACCTGATGTGGTTAAGACCCTCCCCTTTGCTCTAATTTAGAAAAACCCACATTTATGAGTGGCGATTACAAAGAATTTACCAAGTGGGTATATTCAAACCTTAAGTACCCTGAGCTAGCGGCTCAGAATGGTATTCAAGGAAGAGTTTTACTCCAATTCCTTATTGATACAGATGGAAGCGTAAGCAATATTACAGTAATTAGGAGCGAAGATTTATTGCTGGCAGAAGAAGCAGTAAGAGTTATCTCAATGTCGCCCAAGTGGGAACCAGGCCAGCAGCGAAACAATCCCGCTAAGGTTATTTTCACGTTTCCAATCACTTTCCGATTGCAGTAGAAATGGATAATCATAAAAAAAGGATGGGTTTCCCCACCCTTTTTTTATGCTATTATCCTAAACATCTCATCAATAGGTTTTTTATCACGCGGCAAAACTACTTTTGCTGGTCTGCCTACGGCAACAAATGAGACTAATTTCAAGGGTTCTGTTATATCCAACAAAGCCTCCAACTCCTTTCTCGCCATCATAGGAGCACTCATCCAGCAAGCACCATAACCAAGGTCTACTGCGGCTAATAGTAAATTTTGAATACATGCCCCGGCGCTCTGCAAATCGGGTGAGTTTCTAAGCTGGTTAACCTCATCGTGGGTTAATTCAACGCCTTTCTCCAGCACTGTTTCGTATTCGCTCATACAAAGGGCAACCAATACGGGTGCATCCTCAAAAAAGGTGGCAAAAAACTCAACCTGTTTTTTCACATTTGCTGCATACTTTGATTTGTTTTCGGGAAATGATTTAATTTTTTCCCGAACTGCATTGGCCATACAATTCATCAACCCCTTATTGGTTATGGCAATAAATTGCCATGGTTGGTAGTTGTTAACAGATGGTGCCAAACTAGCAAGCCGCACCATCTCTTTAATATCGGTTAAACTAACTGGTTCGGGGGTGTATTTCCTTACACTCGCTCTTGTCTCAATTACCTTTTTTAGTTCCATATTTTCAGATTATTATTTAACTGCCACAACAAACCTACAAAAAAACAGCAAAATTAAACCCATGCAGAAAAAGTTTTGCTGTAATTAGAACCAAAACCATTTTTAGGTAACATTGTGGATACAAAAATGTTAACAAATTTAAACAATGAAACGAATACGTTTTGCTACTTTTGCTAAAGCATGAAAAAGCAAAATCAAGAAAAAGAGAATGTGCTAAACGACGAGAACCCTTTAAGCAAGATAAAGATTAGCAGAATAATATACCCCATAGCTATTGGCTTAGGTGTAGTTGGCTACCTTTTCTATCGTGAGTTCGACCCAAATGTGTTCTCGTACATCTCCCTTACCAAGTGGGGTGTGCTTTGGCTATTAGTTTCCATAGCCCTTATGGTCCTTCGTGATTTAGGATATATCATAAGGTTACTTATCCTATCGGAGGGTTCGCTTACACTACGACAAGCCTTTAGGGTGATTATGCTTTGGGAGTTCACTTCGGCCATTACACCATCGGTCATAGGGGGAACCGGCGTAGCAATTATCTATGTAAATAAAGAAGGGATTGGCATTGGGAGGAGTTCGGCCATTGTAATGGCAACCTCGCTACTCGACGAACTTTATTTTCTTATAATGTTTCCTTTACTGCTGCTAATCATCAAGCCTAGTATACTTTTTGGCATTGGAGGAATTGAGGGCGAGATCTCATTCTCCAATGAACTCTTTCTCTTTGCAACCATAGGCTATAGCCTTAAACTTTTGTACGTTTTGTTCCTCTCGTATGGGTTATTCATTAACCCGCGAGGGTTAAAATGGCTTTTACTGATGATATTTAGATTACCTATTCTTCGCAAATGGAAGCACGGAGCCAACGAAGCAGGGACTGAAATTATTAAGAACTCCAAGGAGTACAGATCTAAACCTATTGGTTTTTGGCTCAAAGCTTTTGGGGCTACTTTTATATCGTGGACCTCGCGTTACTGGGTAGTAAACGCCTTGCTCCTAGCCTTTTTTTCTGTTTCCGATCATTACCTAATATTTGCCCGGCAACTAGTAATGTGGCTCATGATGCTTGTGAGCCCAACGCCTGGAGGTAGTGGATTCTCGGAATTTATTTTCACCCGATATCTTAGTGAATTCATCCTTGTATCACCTGTAATACTAGGCGCTGTTGCTGTAACCATGTCGCTTATGTGGAGACTAGCAACCTACTACCCATACCTAATTATTGGTGCAATTATATTCCCAAAGTGGCTAAACAGTAAGTTTACGTTAAAAAAGAAAAAAAATAAAATTTTATAGCTATGAAAACCATTTTTTATATAACTGGAGGAAGCAGAGGAATTGGCAAAGCTCTTGTTGAGTCTGCCCTAAAAACAAATAATTACTTTGTTTACGGTATTTCACGTGAGCAATCGGTTGAACACGAGAGGTACAAACATGTTGCCCTCGACCTAAGCAACACCAATACGCTTAATGAACTTGAGTTACCCTTTGACGCGGAAGCCAACAAGGTTGTTCTTATTAATAATGCTGGAATGCTTGGAAAGGTAAGCCCATTTGGCAGGCAGGATAATGAATCGATAATTAAAACCCATACTATTAACGCCATAGCACCGGCGGTGCTTTCAAATTGGATTATCAAGAAGTATTCTGACACTGCCACACAGATTGTTATTCTGAATGTTAGTTCAGGTGCAGCCCGCTATCCGGTTGCAGGTTGGGGCAACTACTGCTCATCAAAGGCCTCGGTTGATATGCTTTCCAAAGTTATTGCATTAGAGAACAGTAATGGGAAAGTAAAAGTTTTTGCCGTAGCACCTGGCATTGTAGACACGCAAATGCAAACAGAAATCCGACAGGCAAGTCCATCTGATTTTTCGGATTTACAGCGATTTAAGGATTATAAGAAAAACGGGCAATTATCAGACGCTCAAGAGGTTGCAGAAAACCTAATGCGAATAGTAAATCATCCCGAAAAACATCAGGATACACTACTCGATGTAAGGAAACTCTAGACCTTGAAACTCCTATAAACGCTCCTTTAAAAAACGAATAAGCGATTCAAATATTAATCGCCCATCGGTGTTCCCCAACTCGTCATCTGCTGCTCTTTCGGGATGTGGCATCATGCCAAACACGTTAAACCCTTCGTTACAAATACCAGCAATATTCTCAACTGATCCATTAGGGTTAACCGATTCCGAAACCGATCCATTCTCATCACAGTACCTGAACAGAATTTGGCCATTAATTCTCATCGTCGCTAGAATGTCCTTATCGGCATAGTACCTTCCCTCTCCATGAGCAATGGGGATTTTTAATGCATGGCTTCTTGGGAGGAATGCGGTAAGGGCAGCCGACTTACTATCGGGGAGAATATGAACATTCTTACACTCAAATTTCTGGATATTATTGGCGAGCAATGCTCCGGGCAGCAACTTTGCTTCGCAAAGAATCTGAAAACCGTTACACACCCCAAATACAAAGCCGCCTGCATTAGCAAACTCAATAACCCTCTCCATTATTGGCGAAAACCGAGCCAACGCACCAGACCTAAGATAGTCGCCAAACGAGAATCCGCCAGGTAGTACAACAACATCAACATCTTGCAGATCGTTATCCTTATGCCAAAGTTCAACAACCTCTTGCTCCATAATGTTTCTTAAAACATAGATCATGTCATGATCACAATTAGAGCCAGGGAAAATTACTACACCAAATTTCATAGGATTTGCTTTGATAGTTCGCCCAAAGATAGAGATTATAAAATTTCGAGCAAAAATAGTTGACCTCCAAAAAATAAAACTACCAAAACGTTATTAGATAATCACAGAAGTATACCGCCTAACAGCGAATTACATATTAATGTCGTTTAGTTAAGGCTGTCGGCTTCGACTCCCCTTCGACTTTGCTATTAGATTTGTTGACATAATTGAAAGCGGAAAGGAAAGCCGCAGCGAATGGATGAGGCTAGTGTTTGAATACCACGCAAAGTTCAAGGGTAAGCAAACTCATCAATTATGGACACACGAGAACCATGCTGAGCATCTTTATAGTCAAAAATTTATTGAGCAGAAGGTTCAGTACATCCATAATAATCCGGTAAGAAGTGGAATTGTTGCGAACCCCGAAGACTACCTGTATTCCAGCGCAAGAAACTATGCTGGACTAGAATCGGTGATAGATGTAATAGAGGTTGACTTTAGGTGGAAAACGCGCTATAAATGAATGGGTTGACGTCTATACTTGGCGAAGCCAAAAGAGATATATACGACTTAGGCACAGCCAACCACAGGCAGATAAACCTAAGCCGAACGGGGACGGATAGTTGAATAGTAGGTTACATCTTGTTAACTAAACGATATTGAATTATATATTGCTGGTTATTAAAAATTAAACAACATTTAATTTCAATTCGAACAAACACGGCTAGCTCAAACTAACCATCCTCAGAAAATTAAAACTCTGCTTTATAGGACAATTACCCACCATTAAGCGACACAAAAGCACAATACAACGCAACTCCCATTATATTTTTACCGAAAATCCTGGAGCCACTATACATTGCAAAACAATGGACAATGGTTGCTAATGCACAAAAAACCAAATACCAGTAAGCAGAAGCTGTTATTATGGTTTTTTTTGTACTTTTATACTTTAAATTTAAATACTAGTGCCAATCAACAATATAGCGACTATTTGGTTTAGATTGACAATAGATGTTCTTATAAAATTTTGTTACTAATTTTACTGTTGCAGAAAAAGTTCATGTTTTTCAGTTTGCCCTTATTAAAAAACAATTAAATACAGCTTATAATGTTGCGATTTCTCAGACTCACCCTTGGTTTAGCATTACTCGTTTTGCTGTCGACCCCTCATACAATCTACGCCCAACAAGCCGAACTGGCTAAGGTTGATTTCAGCTCAATTAAAGTTGATAAACTTACCGATGGGCAGATAAAGCAGTTCCTGAGTAGGGGTAAAACCACAGGAATGTCGATTCAAGAACTTGAAGCCGAAGCCATTTCTAGGGGAATGCCTTATGATGAAGTGCTTAAACTGCGTGAAAGGATTACTGCTCTCGACATGGGTGAAGAGAAGACGGTAGGTCAAGGTGATGTGGAGGAACGAAAGATCTCTTTCGAGATCGATACAAAAAGTCCTACACAAGCCCAACTCGATGATGTGGATATTTTTGGCTCAAACCTTTTTAAACGGAAAAACTTAACTTTTGAGCCCAGCTTAAATATCCCCACACCCACCAGCTACCAGCTAGGATCAGGTGATGTGCTTAATATCGAGGTTTGGGGTGCTTCGCAAAACTCTTTTAAGCTAAAAATCTCACCCGAAGGGCAAATTCTAGTCCCAAACCTAGGACCTATTCAGGTGAGCGGCCTCGATGTAGATAAAGCATCATCCCTTATAATCAATAGACTTACAAGCATATACTCGGGTTTAAAGGGTGCAACCCCGAACACTTTTGCACAGGTTACCCTTGGAAATATTCGCAGCATTAAGGTAACCGTAACAGGCGATGCATACATGCCCGGAACCTACACCCTTCCAGCCTTTGCAACCGTATTCAATGCGCTCTACTATGCTGGGGGACCTGGCAGAAACGGTACTTATAGAGAAATAAAGGTAATGCGATCGGGCAACATTGTGGCCAATGTCGACCTGTACACCTTCCTTCTGAAAGCGGAAACATCACAGAATATTAGGTTGCAGGATGAGGATTTAATTTTCATTGGATCCTACAAGAATAGAGTAATCCTTTCGGGCGAGGTAATACGCCCCGCAATATATGAGCTCCGAAAGCATGAGACCATGACCGATCTCATTGATTATGCTGGGGGATTTTCTTCCTACGCATACTCTAAAAACCTAGTTATAAATCGCAAAACCGAAAGTGAACGACGATTGCTCAACGTTGAATCCGACCTATTCTCCTCTTTCATGCTAATGAATGGCGATATGATAAAGGTGGGCAAGATCCTTGAGCGCTACGAAAACCGGGTAACCATTCGAGGTGCAGTTTTCCGCGAAGGGGAATTTGCTCAAACCGATGGGATGACACTCACTAAGCTCATTGCCCGTGCCGAAGGTATTAGAGAAGATGCATTCACCAACCGCATAGCCATCTACCGCCAAAAGGACAACACGGAGGTTGAGGTTCTTGAGATTAACCTAGAAGATATTATTAGGGGTTCTAGTGACGATGTTCTCCTCCACAGAGAGGATCTGGTTGTAATTAGCTCTGTGCTTGAACTCCAACAGGAAAGAACAGTTCGGATTATCGGTCAGATTCAGGATCCAGGGTCATTTCCCTACGCCGAGAACCTAAGCCTAGGAGAACTTATTCGCAAGGCAGGTGGCTTTAACGAGGCTGCATCACTAGCACGAATAGACGTTGCACGCAGGATACAAAATCCTACAGCTCTTAAATCGGACGACATAATAACGGAGATTTTCTCATTCACGCTCGACAAAAATCTTTCTATTGGCGAACAGGGCTCATCCTTTATTCTTAAACCTTTCGATATGGTTTTTGTTCGACCCTCGCCAGGATATAAGGCACAGGCTCTTGCCAGAGCCGAAGGCGAATTTATGTTCCCAGACAGCTACGCCATTACCAGCAAAAACGAGAGAATATCGGATCTGGTAGTCAGAGCGGGGGGACTGACCGACCAAGCCTATCTACAGGGTGCTACTTTGCTTCGAAAAATTGACAAAGCACAAAAGGAGCAACTTGAAAAAATTGAGGATCTAGAATCGGAAGAGTTAACTTTCAACATAGATAGTAAAAAAGAGAACCAGAAAACACATCAAGCAATTGGCATAGACCTACAAAAAATTTTAAATAAACCTGGAGGTATAGACGATCTGATACTGCGCGAAGGCGATATTCTTAGAGTGCCCCTTAGGATGCAAACCGTTAGGCTTAACGGCGAACTTTTAAACCCAGTTACCACTCGTTTCGTAAAAAACACATCGCTTAGAAACTACATCTCGCAAGCAGGTGGATTCTCTGATAATGCCAGAAAAAGCAAGGTTTTTATTATTTATGCCAATGGATCCATTGACAGAACCCGAAACTTCCTATTCTTCAGGCACTATCCCAAAGTTCAGCCAGGTGCAGAAATTATAGTACCCCAAAAGCCTAAAAGAGAAGGTGTCTCAATAGAAAGAACGCTGGCCATCAGCACATCGATATCATCAATTGCATTAGTAACCATATCCATTATTAACCAGTTAGCAAAATAGTAAGCAAAATGACCATCAAGAACATATGTTGTATTGGGGCGGGTTATGTGGGAGGCCCTACCATGGCTGTAATCGCTCAAAAATGTCCTGAAATAAGGGTAACAGTTGTGGATATAAACCCCCAACGCATTGCCGATTGGAACAACGAAAATCTTAATAAGCTACCAATATTTGAACCCGGCCTAAAAGAGGTTGTAGCAGAGGCTCGAGGGCGCAACCTTTTCTTCTCAACCGACATAGAAAAAGGCATTCGTGAGGCCGAAATGATCTTTATCTCGGTTAATACCCCAACCAAAACCTACGGTAAGGGTAAAGGTATGGCTGCCGATCTTAAATACGTTGAACTCAGCGCCCGACAGATTGCCGAAGTTGCAACCACCAATAAAATTGTTGTCGAAAAATCGACCTTACCCGTCCGCACAGCTCAGGCAATAAAAAACATTCTCGACAATGTGGGTAGTGGCGTAAAATTTCAGATTCTCTCGAACCCCGAGTTCTTAGCCGAAGGAACTGCTATTAATGACCTACATAATCCCGACCGCGTACTAATTGGTGGCGATATTGATACCGCCGAAGGTCGTGAAGCCATAGATGCACTAACCAATATTTACGCCCATTGGCTCCCTCGCGAACGAATTCTGCAAACCAACGTGTGGTCATCGGAACTCTCAAAACTCTCCGCCAACGCATTCCTCGCCCAGCGCGTTTCGTCAATAAATGCGCTAAGCGCATTGTGCGAAAAAACTGAGGCCAATATCGATGAGGTGGCCAGAGCCATTGGAACCGATAGCCGAATTGGCCCAAAATTCCTTAAAGCATCGGTTGGCTTTGGGGGATCATGCTTCCAAAAAGATATTCTTAACCTGGTTTATATTTGTAGAAGTTTGGGGTTACAAGAGGTTGCCGACTACTGGGAGCAGGTAATAATACTTAACGACTACCAAAAGCGTCGCTTTGCCGATAGCATAATCACAACCCTTAATAACACCATCTCAGGTAAAAAAATCGCCTTTTTTGGATGGGCATTCAAAAAGGACACCAACGACACCCGCGAATCGGCGGCCATCTACGTTGCCGACCAGCTGCTGGAGGATCAGGCCTCTATTTACGTTTACGATCCAAAGGTTAAAGCACAGCAGATGTATTCAGATTTAAACTTCCTGAATACCCGTTCCGAAGATGAAAACAAGGAACTTTTAACCGTATGCACCGACCCATACCAAGCGGCCAAAGGAGGGCATACCATTGCAATACTAACCGAATGGGACGAGTTTAAAACCTACGACTGGGAGCGCATTTATAGTTCAATGCTAAAACCCGCGAGCCTATTCGATGGTCGTAATATACTCGATCACAAGAAACTGATAAAAATTGGCTTTAACGTTACGGCAATAGGGAAGGCGTACTAGGGTTAGTGTGGGATAGGTTGAGGTTAAGGTTGAGAGGTGTGAGCGGTGAGCGGTAAGCGGTGAAGAGTGAAGAGTGAACAGTGAAGAGTTACCAAAACCAAATGTAAAATGCCAAAAGCCAAAAGCCAACAGCCAAAAGCCAAAAGCCAACAGCCAACAGCCAACAGCCAACAGCCAACAATAAAGTATAAAATTTGTTTAACACCCAGAAATTAACCGTAACACGCTGAATTTTTCCCCTTTTACAGTAAAATATATTACATTTGGCATCAATTTATTGGGAGGTTCGTTTTTAAGGAAATTTGGACTACAACAAATTGACAAGCAACAACTTAAGCCCTTTATTTTAGTCAAAGCACATGTGACTGACGGGGCGAAGCTGTGTAAAGACAGCCGCAGGCTGCTAGCTATTAGTAAGGAATCGCCAACAATCAATAAAAAAAAGGTTGAGATTAAGGTTGAGGTTGAGACAGTGAGGAGTGAAGAGTGAAGAGTGAGCAGTGAAGAGTGAGCAGTGAGCAGTGAAGAGTGAGCAGTGAGCAGTGAGCAGTAATTAGTGATTAGCAAGTTACGGGTTAGCAAGTTTGAGCACCCGAATGGGCATCGCAAAACGCAGAACGCAGAACGTAAAACGTCAAAACAATCCGTGTTAATCTGTGCAATCTGCGGACAAAAGAGCAGTGAGCAGTAATTAGTGATTAGCGAGTTACGGGTTAGCGAGTTTGAGCACCCGAATGGGCATCGCATAACGTAGAAGATTTTATTGCCACAGTGTAACAAAACAGAGAAAAAATATTTCCACAGTGTTACTCAGTGTACAACACAGTGGAACACGGTGAAACAAAACAGAGAACAATTCTTTGCCACAGTGTAACTCGGTGTACAGATCGGAAGAGCGTCGTGTAG
>CALGIR010000180.1 GCA_937915475.1 uncultured Bacteroidales bacterium | reverse complement strand
CTGCCGCTAGGCTAGCATTTCCCAGATTTTCAATCAGTATTGGCGCTAACGGCTGGGGGTGTGACCAGTTTGGGTGAGCGGGGCTTGGGATTTATCCCACGTTAAAAAAAGTTCCCTGCGTGCTTACCTGCTTACCTAACTCATTCAGCCCATATTGGTTACACCCCTTGTTACCATACGTGCTTTTTTTCTATGCATTTGTATTATTATCTTAAGTGCTTAGTAAACAAGCTCTTTTGCAATTTTAGGCTGTGCGTCAGAATGTGCGAATTGCAAATGTGCTTGTTATGGTAGAGAGTCCTCATAGAAATCAGGATGTAGTACAATTCCCTTATCAATTCTTTCTACAAAATGAATTTTGTGACAGAATAATTGTTGCAACTCATCACTGTCAATATTTGGTTTAAGAATAATAACTGCTGCTTCCATTATATTTAGGGACTCACCACAGAAACAGCAAACAACTTTTTCATTCAAATTTCCATCCATAATTTTTGGCTATTCTATTGATTGATTTTTGCGACCAATTATTCATTGTAGTAATTAGCCCTTTCTCACCTTCAACTACTGCATTAAACCTGCCTGGTGATACTTGATGAAGATAGACAGTAGCACCATCAGCTTGAGAAAAGGATTTTCCCATAGTTTTTGTAGCATTGATGCCTTCGCGCGACAGGACACCTCCTCTTGTCGCTGAAGAACCTGCTATTCTTTGTGAACCATGAGAAGTTGTAGCTAAATTTTTCGTGTTACTTAGTGACGCATATCCAGCAACACCAGCTGATAAACCCATAACCACTAACTCTGGATTAGTCCATTGGCTAAGAGATTCTTTAAATGCAAAACCAATACCAGCCCCTGCATCCCCAGTTTGCCAGTACTTTATGGCAGCCTTGCGAGACCAGTCCGAGTTCATGGAGTTGAGCAGCCCTTCCTGTTTGCCAGAGAGTTCAAAGCCTAGAAGCGTATTCTTCATGGTATTGTTCCAAACCACATCATCAGTATTTTTAGTACCCTTAACGGAAGCGTCAAAACCTTTCCGTTTATCATCGGTTACTGTTACAACTGCGCTGCTGCCATCATTCGTGTCCAGTAAAGTATTACCCTGTTCATCCTCATACCTTGTAGCTGCCCGTCCATCGGGGTCGATGAAAACAATGGGGTTATTCATTGCATAGTTGTATGGCGACCAACTGGAAAATTCCTCTGCAAGAGGGTCAGGACTAACCCAACGGCTAATTATATGAGGTTTGAGAAAGTCAAACATTATTGAATCTGAATCGAGAAAACCAATAATCTCTTTGGTTTCGGTGTTGAAAAGGATTGAGCCAATCTCAACAACTGCCTTCAAGTCGTGAAATTCTTGATACTTACCCTTGCTGAGAGTTACAACCTTGGTGTCAAAGCCCAGATGTTCCAGCGTGTGAACCTGAGCGTTAACAGGCGTTGTAAGCGTATAAGCCCAAATGATTGTTAGCAAAAGAATTAATCTTTTCATAGCGGTCTAAAGTTAATGTTTAATTTTGTATTCTGATATTTACTCCTTTCCTCTTTTAGCGATAGTAGCCATTCAAGGTACATCTGCTCAGGCATTTTCCGATAGCCCAAATCATGGATTCGTGCGAACAAACTCTGGATTTCTAAAAATTCTGCCTGATTCTGCTCCTTGGTTACTTCCGTTTCTGCTTTCCATAGTTTCAATCAGGTTACAACTTGTAAAAACAAGGCACTTAAATTCGAGGAGTGATGCTCGAGTGCCTTTCACAAATGCTAAGGATGAAGTACTCACCCCTATACCATAGCCTATAATTAAGTCAACTAAGCGTGCCCTAATGGATTGCAGCTGACGGTGTGTTACTATGTATAAGCAGTTCCTGAATGGCGTTGAAATGAAGGTAACCCTCTGCCATAAGCCAAACTACAGGAAAAATACCAATGGAGAGAGCCATATTACCTGACGTGTTTTTGTCTATCTCTTTGTATTTTTTGTATATGGAACGTTGGAAATAAACTCATTTGAAATTATTGTTATTGTGTCAGAATGTGCGAATTGCAAATGTGTATGTAATTAGATGATTATTTAATATCTTTGAAAATAAAAGAATTAGTGTTGGTGTCATATTCAAAAACAATCGAATAACCTCCCTTGTTAGTAAATATTATCTGTTTTCTTTCAATTTTTACACTAAAATAGATAATATTAACAAAGAATTCTCCTGCTCTAACTCTTAAAGGAATAATCCTTACTACCTCAATATCTTTGTTTTGTTTAACGAGTTTTTTTAATTCAGTTATATCAATTATTTTGATTTCGTGTTCACTAATTTTCGATGGTAAACTATTTGTAGTTAAGCTGTTCTGTTCAATAAATAATGTTTCAAACTTATTATGCAAATTATTACATAATATTTCTACTGACTGAAAGTAGATGTTTGTTGAATCTTTTGATTCTGTATTTGAAGCAACTTGTGCATTCAAAGAAAATCCTACGAATACAAATAATAATAATACAATAGGTTTCATGTTTTATTGATTTATGCCAATTGTAAAGAATTTCCTAAATGGGAAGCGGGCGATTGTACCACTACCATTATAAATATAAACAGTTGTATTCCCTTGAGCCAGAACGTAATGATTCCCTGTTGCGCCCATTACATTTTCTCGTGCATTAGGAATATCACCCATTGGAGTTCCTGTAATTTTATCAATTTTGTTTGATGGTTGATTTTCAAATGAATATGTAACGCCATTTTTAACGACAGTTCCATCTGGATGAGTATGAAAAGAGCCTTCTATAGTACCACCTGAAGCTTTATCCCATTCTGTTTTGTTTGCAGTTTTATATACGTTAATTGATGCATAATCATCAATGGACGGGTCTACAGCATCACCTGGCTTAGCATGAGCAACGTATTCTTGCCCATCTTTCTTTCCGAAAAAGCCACCTTCTTCATGAAAGGACGGTGAACCTGCTCTTTCAGCAGCTTTCTTCATCTCCCCCCGAACATAGGGGCTAGGGAGTTCTGTAGCTGATTTAACATCACTTACTTGGGTTGTCCCACCTTTTTTATTTGTTGATGAAATCTGTTTCTTTTCTTGTTTTTCTGTTACTACGTAAATTTTACCATCATCTATACCATCTGTCCCAAGAAATTTTCCTTTTTCATCATAAAAATCCCCAGCACCCATCCCCAGTACATCTGTGAAACGAATTGGATTATTCATTGCATAATGGTATGGCGACCAACTCAAATATTCATGAGATAAAGGGTCAGGGCTAATCCAGCGGCTCACGATGTGAGGTTTTAAATGATTCTCAACAAGAGTGTCCTCTAACACAAAACCAATTATCTCTTTGGTTTCGGTATTGAATAGGATTGAGCCAATCTCAACAACTGCCTTCAAGTCGTGAAATTCTTGATACTTACCCTTGCTGAGAGTTACAACCTTGGTGTCAAAGCCCAGATGTTCCAGCGTGTGAACCTGAGCGTTAACAGGCGTTGTAAGCGTATAAGCCCAAATGATTGTTAGCAAAAGAATTAATCTTTTCATAGCGGTCTAAAGTTAATGTTTAATTTTGTATTCTGATATTTACTCCTTTCCTCTTTTAGCGATAGTAGCCATTCAAGGTACATCTGCTCAGGCATTTTCCGATAGCCCAAATCATGGATTCGTGCGTACAAACTCTGGATTTCTAAAAAATCTGCTTGTTTCTGCTCCTTGGTTACTTCCGTTTCTGCTTTCCAAAGTTTTAATTTAGTTTCAGCCAGCAGAAGCAACGCATTTATGTTCGTAGGGTGATGCTCTAGCACCTTTTCACAAATGCTTAGGATGAAGTTCCCATCACCCACGCCATGTCTTTTTTCGTATCCCATAGCCAAGTCCACAAGGCAAGCGCCAATGGACTGCTGCTGGCTGAGCGTGTCCATGTATATGCCGTTCTGAATGGCGTTGAGATGAATGTAACCCGATGCCATGAGCCATGCATCGATGGGGAAAATACCACTGGTGAGCTCCGTATTGTACCAACCAAACTTCTTGCTGTACTGCTTGATGTATATGTGGTTGGGCGCATAGGCGAGGTAGGCTTTCTCACCGAACTCCTCGCAAAGGATTTTGTACAGGTAGGGCAAAGAGTGGCAGTTGCCCCGATGGGTCGTCAGCAGCTTGGTGACGAACATGCTTGTCCAGTCCTTGTCCCCCGATATGTCCTCAAAATCGTAGGTGAATGGCACGGTGTACGCTTTCACATCGTCCTTGAAGAGTACGGGAACAGTATCCTTCATAATTGTGAACACGGCAGCATACGTTGCGATGCTATACTTGTCCAACTCCTCGTATAGCAAGTCTCTAGAGAACAGGAACATTTCGGCTAGCAGCCTATAGCTCTCAATCACCTTGCAGAACTCGCCGTAATCCATTTTGCCGTCCAAGTAGCTGTTCTCGACAAGAAAAACCGCCTTCTTGAAGTTTACAGGCTCGTTTCCTTCCAACATCTCGGCAAGGGCGTTATAGGAGGAGTCGTAGAGCGGGCTTACGGATTGTGAAAAGCTGGAAATATTTAGTAAAAGTGTAAAGGCTAATAGCTTTAAAGATTTCATTGACTATTTTATAATTTGATGAATGATGCTCTTCTGGTTCTCGGGTTTTAACTTGGCTTCGTTGAGCTTTTCGAGCCATTTCAGGTAGTGCTCCTCGGGCATAGCCTCAAAACCTAGCGCATCAATGCGGGCGTAGATTTGGTGCATACGTTCAAGTTCCATCCTTGCCCTTTCATCCTCCTTTAGCTTCTCGGGCGGGGGGCTTCCCTTCTGCCTTGCAATGTACATCGTAGTGGTTGTTTGCCAATTGGCAAGCAGCATCAGGGCGTTAAGCTGCTTGGGGTAGTATTGCAACACGCTTTCAGCGCACTGCTTCACGAAGCTGTCGTAACCATACTTGTGAACATAGCCATTGGCAAGCGTATTGATGAGGCTAGCAACGGTTTCCTTCCTGCTCAGGGTGTCCATGTAAATTCCGCTCCTAATCGCTTCCGATTTCACAAAACCACTCTCCAGAATAGCCGCATCAGAAATTATGGAGCCGCTGGTCAGCTCCGCATTGTACCAACCTCCCCTTTCGGTTTTGAACTTGATGAATGAATGGTTTGGGGAGAATGCTAGATACGCTTCCGCTTTCAACTCCTGAGCCAGAATAAGGTAGAAAAGGGGCATGGAATGGCACTGCCCTGAGTTGGTCGCCATCAGTTTTGAAACAAACATGTTGCTCCAATTTTTCTGCCCCATATAGTCGTTGAAGTCGTACTTAATCGGGTAGTGGGTTAACGTTTTTTCCTGACCAGGTAGTTTAACGTTAATAGTATCGGTAAAGTATTTGAGAATGGTTAGGTTCTTAAGCAAGTCCTTGCTAGCATTTGAATTGGTTTCAGCCAGCTTAAGGTTACAAATATCTACTGCTTGCTGAACTGCGGATTCAAACTGACCGTAATCAAGCTGGTTTTCGAAGTAGGCATTTTCCACGACGAACACTGCCCTTTTCAGGTCAAGGGGTTTCTTTCCACTAAGCATTTGATTCAGTTCAGCAAGTGCTTTTCTAAATAATTCTGTACCATTCAATGCATTCAGCTCAGGTAGGGTATAACTAATGGCTCTTCTATCCATTTCTGCATATAGTTGCTGTATTTGTTGGAATGAGTTGTAACGCTGATGCTCCTCTATACTCCTTATGGCGTGCTGATTGCTTCTTTCCACCTCAGTCATACCTTGTAAGAAAGGGTTTGGGGGCAGGTTGCTATTCGGATTTAAATTTCCAGTAATAACGGGGCTTAATGTCGCTGCTTTGGGTGTTTCAATAACAGGAATCTGTCCAAAAGTATTAATGCTCATTATTAACGCCATCGTGAGCGTTGGAAAGAAAGCATGTGTAAGGCAAGCGAAGGGTTCGCCCGTGGGCGGGGCTTGCCTTACTCTTGCTTTGTGCGTTGGAAATTTCATATCGTTTCTATTCAGTATGTTCGATTTTTTCGTCATAGCATGTATGGTAACGGCTGGGGGTGTGGCAAGTGTGGGAGAGCGTGTTACGTTTTCGTCCCCCGACGAAAACG
>CALGIR010000179.1 GCA_937915475.1 uncultured Bacteroidales bacterium | reverse complement strand
GAGTGTCTAAAAGACCAGATAGAGCGGAATATCGAGAGCATTGTGATGAGTTACGAATGGTCTGGCTGCTGCACCTCCAGGTATGGGCTGTAGGATAGGAGTTTCAACCTCGAGGTAGCCCTTTGAGTTAAAAAAATCGCGCATGGTGTTGATAATCTTGTTTCGCTTAATAAATGTATCGCGAACCTGAGGGTTAACTATCAAATCGACATAACGTTGGCGGTATCGTTGCTCAGGGTCGGAAAATGCATCGAAAACCTGGCCATCCTTTTCCTTAACTATGGGTAGGGGTTTAATAGATTTAGCTAGCAAAGTAAATTCGTGGGCATGGACTGATTTTTCGCCCATTTGGGTTGTGAAAGCACGGCCCTTAACTCCCACAATATCGCCAATATCGAGAAGCTTTTTAAAAACGGTATTGTAAAGCGTTTTATCTTCATCGGGGCAGATATCGTCTCTGCGGATATAAACCTGAATCTTACTTTTCTCATCCTGAATTACAAAGAAAGAGGCATTGCCCATTATTCTCCGGGTCATAATGCGTCCGGCAATGCACACCTCGGTTTTCGCATCGCTAAGTTTATCAAAATTTTCGATAATTTGCTCAGAAGAGTGTGTAACTGGATATTCTGCAGCAGGATACGGGTCTATTCCTAACTTGCGTAACTCAGCAAGCGATTCCCTGCGGAGCTGTTCTTGTTCGCTTAATTCAAACATATTGGTTATGGTATTGAAAATTCGGTTGCAAAGATAGGATTTTTTTTAGGGTGATAAAATAGAAAAGGGATGTTGGCAATTTATATCTAGTACGCTTTTAGTTGTTTACGGCCTATTTGGTAGTCATAGTAGGTATGGTTTTGTGGTTTGCTCTAATTAAATTTATAGTTGAATGCTATAATTAAGCCTTTAGTGTATTGAGTTGTGCCTTGTGGCTGAGGCAGAGTATAAATTACTGAGCCTAAAACCCAATGCAATTCATTTTTTTGCAGGTTGATTTTAAATAGACGAGGGCTTGGCTACTCTATTAAATTTCCACGTTTGCTACCAAAAAAGTTTATGTGTTGTTGTCCATGTGGCAAAAAAAAGGTAACTTTCAAAATCGGGAATAGTGCTTGACTTGTTTAATTGAAGGGAGGCAGGGGTTGAAAATGTACTAACTATATGTCATGGCTTTGAACCGTAAGACTTAGTTATATCCAACGAGATGAAAAAAAAATATCGACATATAAATGCAAACCATAAAATTCCGGAACCTTGGCATAGTTGACTATAAAGAGGCTTGGGATTATCAAGGGCAACTTTTTGCTCAGGGAGCATCGTGCGGAGGTTCGACAGAAAGACCCCATTCGGGTTGTCTGTTTGTTAGTGCGCATTCCCATGTTTATTATAGAGAGATTAATGGGCAAAACACCAATTTGCACACAGTTAATGCTGTGCTTAAACGTAGTGACAAAACCTACTATAAAATCAATAGTAGTGTAAACCTAAAGTTTATTAGTTTTACAAACCCATGTAAATTTGTTGGCAAGTGCGATGTTACCACTATGCAGAAAGTGCAGGGAGGTAACATAGAGTTTTATGACGTGCAGGGGTGTAAAGAAGAACTTTTTAGAGGTTTTCGTTGTTAAGAGCTTAGGGTATTCACGATTGGCCTAGTGCCTGTTTCTGGGAACATTGCTTTACTTATTGCCCTTGACAAGTATAGAGTTTGATGAAAAAACGATGGACATATAAAAATGCTGGAGACCCTAGCATAGTTGAAGGTTTAATGAAATCACTTGGAGTGGACAGGGTTTTGGCAACCCTTCTGGCTCAACGTGGGATTGAAACCTATGAGCAGGCTGAAAAGTTTTTTAGGCCAAAACTCGAAAATCTATACGATCCCTACTTAATGAAGGGAATGAAGGAGGCGGTGGAGCGTATTGAAAAGGCAATACAGGATAAGGAGAAAATACTGATCTACGGTGATTATGATGTAGATGGTACAACGGCAGTAGCCCTTGTGTATTCGTTTCTGCGTAAGCAGTATAACAACATAGAGAATTATATTCCCGATAGGTATTCAGAGGGGTATGGTATTTCTTACAAGGGAATTGAGTTTGCTCAAGAGCATGGTTTCTCGCTTATTATTGCTTTAGATTGTGGAATTAAAGCTGTAGATAAGATTGAGCACGCCAAGGAGAAGGGTATCGATTTCATTATTTGTGATCACCATTTGCCAGGCGATCATATTCCCGATGCTGTTGCAGTACTCGATCCGAAACGTACTGATTGTCCATATCCATTTAAGGAGTTATCGGGGTGCGGAGTGGGCTTTAAACTAATGCAGGGTTACTGTAAATTAAAGGGAATTCCGCTTTCAGAGCTTTATCCCTTTCTCGATCTTGTTGCTGTTAGCATCGCATCAGACATTGTTCCGGTGACTGATGAGAACAGGATTTTGGGTTACTATGGTTTAAAACAGCTTAATGCAGCACCTAGTAAAGGATTAAAGGCAATTATAAAATTAGCAGGTATTGAAAAGCATGATATCACCATTGATGATATCGTATTTCGCATAGGGCCTCGTATTAATGCTTCGGGTCGCATGGAGTCTGGAAAGTCTTCTGTTGATTTACTTTGCGCAGAAAGTGATGCCATAGCTTTTGAGATGGGTTCGGTGGTAAACTCGTGCAACAACGATAGAAGATTTGTTGATAGGGCTATTACTGAGGAAGCCCTTTTGCTTGTAGCGTCGGATACTGAGCTGCAAAAAAAGAAATCAACCGTGCTATTCAATCCAGATCGGAAGAGCACACGTCT
>CALGIR010000178.1 GCA_937915475.1 uncultured Bacteroidales bacterium | reverse complement strand
ACTTGGAATTTCCCTGACGGTTCAAGCGATAATGCAGTTCCACAGGCAAAGGAAAATGCTATTAATTTTGACATGGGTGCAGGAGTTTTTTATAGCACTAATGAAATGTATTTTGGCTTTTCTGCAACCCATTTGAACCAAACACCGTACTATAACAAGTATGAAACACATTATAAACGCCATTTCTATCTTACTGGAGGATATTACCTCGAAATGCCTAACCCCTCGTGGGAATTTAACCCCTCAGTAATTATCAGTAGCAACCTCGTAACAAATCAATTATCAGTAACATCAAATGTAGTGTACAATAAAAGGTTTTGGGGTGGCGTTTCATATCGTGTGGGAGAAGCTATTATTGGAATGGTAGGGTTTGAACTGTTTTCTGGAATGAGAATAGGCTATGCATACGATTTTTCAACAACAGATATAAGTAGTTATAACAATGGCTCACATGAGTTTATGATAGGATACTGTTTTACGCTGAAAAAGGACAAACCTCCTCAACAGTATAAAAGTATACGCTTTTTGTAGCCAAAAAAGAAAGCGTTTAGAATATTTTTACGTTATTTGCAATTAATAATCGGAGTATTATGAGAAAATTTCTTGTTTTTGCTGTTCTCGCTGCCAGCATAAGTGGATGTGCTCCCACCGATCGTGGAGAACTTGTTGGTGTTCCTGGCCGTAAAGGCTACCAGGATCCAACACCCTATAATATGGTTTTTATACCTATGGGATCTTTCAACATGGGTAGTAATGATCAGGATGTTGCTCATTCCATTAATGCACCTACCAGAACTGTTTCTGTTGATGCTTTTTGGATGGATCAGACTGAGATCACCAATAATCAGTACCGACAATTCGTTTTTTATGTTAGAGATTCGATAGCACGTAGACTATTAAGCCAACAAATTGACGACTATGCCATTGATGAAGACGAATTTGGCAATCCAATAGATCCCCCTGTACTTAACTGGAAGGTTCCCATTGATAAAAGAGACGAAGAACAGCAGGAGATTCTCAGAGAGATGTATTATACAAAAGAAGAAAGTTTTTACTTTCGCAAGGAGATTGATACCCGTAAACTCAACTACGAATTTTTCTGGATAGACCTTCAACAGGCTGCAAAAAAGAAGAACCGATGGAACTTTGAAACAGGCTCATACGAAGAGAATGCAGAGATTACTAATCAAATGGGTGTTCCCGTTAGGGTAACTAGCCGATCATCATTCATCATAAGGGATAAGGTTAATGTATATCCTGATACACTTGCATGGATTAGCGACTTCAGTTACTCATATAATGAGCCCTATGCTACGCACTACTTCTGGCATCCCTCTTACGATAATTACCCTGTAGTTGGCATATCGTGGCGACAGGCTTACGCTTTCACCATTTGGAGAACGCAATACTTAAATAAGTTCCTCGCCAGCAATGGTCAACCATTTGTTTCCGATTATAGATTACCAAGTGAAGCAGAATGGGAATATGCAGCTCGTGGTACTTTAGATCATAGCATGTTCCCCTGGGGTGGCCCTTACACCCGTAATTCTGAGGGATGTTTCCTTGCAAACTTCAAACCGTTAAGAGGTAATTATGTGGACGATGGTGGTTTCATTACAGTCCCTGTTGGTAGTTACGAACCTAATGACTACGGACTTTATGATATGTCTGGAAACGTAGCAGAATGGACAGCTAATGCTTTTGACGAAAGTGCGTACATTTTTATGCACGATATGAACCCTGATTACAAATATAATGCGAAGCCCAATGACCCGCCCGCTCTTAAGCGTAAGGTCGTAAGGGGCGGTAGCTGGAAAGATATTGGATATTTTCTTCAGGTTGGAACTAGAACTTTTGAATATCAGGATAGTGCAACAACACATATTGGCTTTAGATGTGTTAGAACCTATACTGGCGCAAAATAACCCGAAAGACTAAGTAAATAAAAGTTTAAACTTAACTCTATCATCACAATGGGATTCAATATATCCGAAATCGTACAAGGGGAAAAGTGGAGAGTTTTCATGAAGTACCTTTATGCTTGGGGAGCATCACTTGTTCTTCTAGGAGCACTCTTCAAACTAATGTATTGGCCTGGTGCAGGTGTAATGTTAACCATAGGCATGTCAACTGAGGTCGCTATATTCTTCTTCTCAGGCTTTGAGCCCATTCACGATGAAGTGGACTGGACTTTGGTTTATCCTGAGCTTGCAGGAATGACTGATGAGGAAGAATTAAGAAAGTATAGAAAAGGTGCTGGCCTTGAAGGAATAAACTCAGAAGATTTGAAAGATATTATCACCAGTGTTATGGCCGCAACAGGTGGCGGAGGGACAGGCCAAATCCAACAGTCTTCAAGTAGCGCAGGGGTGGATCAAGCTCCCAAATCTTCAGGCAATGTTTCTGCTCAACCTAAATACGTAGCAGCTGGTTCAGCTGGTATGATATTTACTGACAAGTTTAATAAGATGTTAGAAAACGCAGAGATTGGCCCCGAACTATTCGATAAAATAAGCAAAGGGCTTAATAAGCTTAGCGATACTACTGCCAAGATTTCTGACATTTCTGATGCTGCATCAGCCTCAACTGCCTTTGCTCAGACCATGAAAAAGGCCAATGACTCTGTAAGTAATTTCTCCGATAGTTACCAAAACAACGGACAGGTACTTAACGAATCGCTAAACATCCTTTCTGAAAGTTTCCAGAAGACAGCTGGAACAGTATCGGAAAGTGGACAAAACTTTATGGGTGGAGTTGAACGTTCCGTTGGAAATCTTGAAAATCATCTCACCGAAGCAGGTGAGAAAGTAAAGGAAAGAATTGTTCAATCGGGTAGTGAAGTAGCAAGCCAAGTCAGTTCAGCTGCTGGGAGCCTGGTGAGCACATATATGCAAATGGCTGAAGCCATGAAAGTTAATGGTGATGCAATATCTGAGGGAAGTGGGGGATACCAAGAACAGCTTAATCGATTAAATAAAAATATGGCAGCCCTCAATGCAGCTCATGAGTTACATCTTCAGGGAACATCAGAAAAGCTGAAGGAATCACAAGAGGTATACTCTGGGGTTGAAGGCATGATGAAGAAGCTCAAAACTTCAATTGATGAAACTGAGAAGTATGCTGATTCAATAGCAAAACTTAACCAAAATATTGCATCGCTTAACACCGTCTATGGGAATATGCTTTCGGCCATGGGTGTTATGTCGAATAATGCATAATGTTAAATTTGTAGCTCCTACGCTTTATGGCTCATGGAAAAGAAACACCAAGACAGAAAATGATAGGTATGATGTACCTAGTACTTACTGCTATGCTCGCACTGAACGTTTCGGCAACAGTACTAGATGCTTTCGTACTCGTAGATTCTGGCCTTTCACAAACAGCACGAAGTTTCTCTATTAAAAACGAGAGACTTTACAACCAAATGGATAACGCTTATACAGTGAATCCAAAAAAGGTTGGCGATGCGAAAGCGATTACAGACGCTATCCGTACTAAAACGGCTGAGTTAAGTAAGTATATTCAAGATTTAAAGGTACTTACAATTGTAACTGCTGAGGACGAAACATCACCTGCGTTAGTGGGAGGAAATGAAGTAGACACTAAGAATATTAAAGGAAAAGGTGATACCAACGTGAGTGGTAGAGTTTTTCTTGGAACTGATAAATCAGATGGTAAAGCCTCTGAATTGAAGAATAAGATTATTGAATACAGAGCATACATGGAAGGCCTAATTGACCCCGACCTAGGCAAACAATTGGTACAATCTATTAATACCCTTCTATACACTGATGATCCACCTCCAACTCCCGATGGAACAGCACATTCATGGGAATCAACTCGTTTTGATCACATTCCCATTGTTGCCATATTTCCTCAGTTAACCAAAATACAACTTGATATACTTAATGTGGAAGCTGAAGTTGTTGCTCACCTACTTCAACAGGTTGATGCAAGTGACTTTAAGGTTAACAAACTAGATGCTGTTGTAATTCCTAAATCCGATTATGTTATCCAAGGTAACGAATTTAGCGCTGATATATTTCTTGCCGCATCCGACACGACACAGGTTCCGACAGTTTACATTGGAGAGTACGAAACCTTTACCACAGAACAAGGAAATGAAGATTACAGGATGGTAGGTTCCTTCGAAGAGATTCCTGTTGAAGGCGGTAAGGGGATATTTAACAGAAGGGCAACTCGACTTGGGACAAATAAATGGTCGGGATTGCTAGAGGTTACAGGACCTGACGGAACTAAATTCAGAAGGCCATTTAGCCATGTGTTTGAAGTTGCACAGCCTAATGTAGTTGTGTCTCCCACTAAAATGAACGTTTTCTATAGGGGCGTTGACAACCCTGTTGATATCTCAATTCCAGGAATTTCAATGGATAAGATTATAGCAAACATAGATGGAGGTGGAACCATACGTCGCTCTGGAAGTACTTTTACTGTTAACCCAGGGAGAGGTAACAAATGTAACGTTACAGTATTGGCCGAGATTGAAGGCAAAAGGAGAAGTATGGGTACTCGTGAATTCAGAATACGTGAGGTTCCCGACCCAATCCCTAGCGTTAGGGGTATTACTTCGCGCATTGTAAATAAGAACGAACTAGCAGTTTCTCTTGCCGTTGAAGCTCGAATGCCTGAAGGTTTTGACTTCGACCTATCGTTTAGCATTACCGGATTTACCGTAATGGCTACAGTTGGAGGATTTACACGTACAGCCATATCAAAGAA
>CALGIR010000177.1 GCA_937915475.1 uncultured Bacteroidales bacterium | reverse complement strand
AGTGTAGCGCGGCAGCACCTAATCCCGTAAAGAAGTAGTATATAAAAAATCTTTTACTCCCCCATACTTGCTCTAGAATTCTACCGAACATGAATAGGGCAAACATATTAAAGAAGAGGTGAGTAATTCCCCCGTGCATAAAGATATGGGTAACCAGCTGAAGGGGTTTAAATGAGGGCGATCCAAAATAGTAAAGGCCTAGAATCCTGTTTAGGTCGATTCCCATGGTGCCTAAAACATAGGTGGCAAGAAGCATTATCGCATTAATAATGATAAGGTTCTTAACAACCGGAGGTATATTTTGGAATGGTGATTGTCCGCTAAAACTCATGGTAATATGCTGTTTATTTGTATTGATTAACGTTTACCCAACTAGTTTGTTCTTTATATCAGAGTGATAAAGGCTAAGGTTACTTAAGCCGTTTTTCAAGTTCCTCAATTCCAAGTATTGAGATAGTTGGCTTTCCATCTGGTGAGACATTAGGGTGTTGGCAGGCAAATAGTTTATCAACCAAATCTTGCATCTCTATGGGTTCAAGTTGCCTGTTGTAGGGTATGGCCGATGCCTTTGCCAGTGAACTGGCAAGTTTTTGATGAGCATCATATTCGGGGTTCGATGTATTCTCTTTAAACGAATGGATAAAGTCGCGGACCAGCTGCTCTGGATTACTCGCCTTTATGCTTGATGGTAATGCGTTTACAGCAATTGTGTTTTGTCCAAGTAGGCTAATGGAAATTCCAAGCAACGCCAATCCATCAATTTGTTCTGTAAGCAAGGTGAATTCACCCGCGTTTAGCTCAATGGACTGTGGAAATAGCTCGTGTTGTGAACTCGAAGGCCCCATGGATAATCCAGTAAGGTAGTTTTCAAATAAAATTCGTTCGTGCGCTCGTTTCTGGTCAATAACCATTAATCCAGATTTTACAGAGGTGAGTATATACCTGTTTTTAAGCTGAAAAAATCGTTGTGTTGCATTGGGTACAATGGGTTTTTGCTCGGTATGGGTTAGCGATGTTTGTCCAGTTTGGTTCATACCTTCATCAAATCCTTTACCTTGCACTTGCTGATAAAGTTCTTGCCAACCCTTTTGGGGATATGATTTGCGCCTACTAACCTGCTGATACGATGAACGGCTTGCAGGGTCCTTATCAAAAGGATTAAAGTCGGTGTTGACCTCAACCTCTGGCGGACTAACAGGTGCACTCTTGGGGAAGAATGGGATATCGATAACCATTTCGGTGTCAAAGTCGATTGATGGAACAACAGCAAACTTTCCCAACGTCTCTTTTATGGCAGCATTTAGTATTTGCCATATCATACGCTCATCTTCAAACTTAATTTCAGTTTTGGTGGGATGAATGTTTACATCAATGGAACTTGGGTCGGATTCAAGGAAGATAAAGTATGGTGGTATAGTTTCGGGAGGAAGCAACTTCTCGTATGCCCTCATCACAGCTTTATGCAAGTAGGGATTCTTCATGTATCGGTTATTTACAAAGAAGAACTGCTCACCAGGGCTTTTCTTTGCGCTACTGGGGGTGCCAATAAAACCAGTTATGCCAATTACCGATGTTTTGGTGTTGATATCGATTAGGTGTTTTCCAAGGTTTTTACCCATCAGGTGAACAATGCGCTGCTTAATACTACCCTCTGGGAGGTTGTATATATCGGCACCGTTGTGCGATAGCGAGAATGAAACCATTGGGTTGGCTAGAGCAATCCGTTGAAACTCGCTTATAATATGCTTCAGTTCGAGCGACGAACTTTTTAAAAATTTGCGGCGTGCAGGAATATTAAAGAAGAGGTTTTTTACGGATATGGATGTGCCTTCGGGGCATGACGTTGGCTCGTGCTCAACAAGTTTTGTTCCCGATATGCGAATGCTTGTTCCAATCTGGTTATTTCCAACGCGGCTTTTCATCTCAACCTCGGCAACAGCGGCAATTGATGCCAATGCCTCGCCCCTAAAACCCATGGTTTGTATGGCAAATAGGTCGTTAGCCTCCTTTATTTTTGAAGTTGCATGTCGCTCAAAGGATAATCTTGCATCGGTTTCGGACATACCGCTACCATTATCAATAATCTGAATTAGCCCTTTACCACCATCGCGAACAACAACTTGAACGTTTGAACTGCCTGCGTCGATAGAGTTTTCCATTAACTCTTTTACGACGGAGGCTGGCCGTTGAACAACTTCACCTGCGGCAATTTGGTTTGCAACAGAATCGGGTAGTAGCTGAATTATATCTGGCATGTTAATTCTTACTCTTATTAGTTAAGCATATAGTAAGCAAGCAAGCATAGAGCAATAAAAATTAGGATTAACCTAAAATTACTTTTGGTCTTGGCTCGCCCTTTTACTTTAGCCTCATAGTGCCGTCTGAACTGCCCTTTGATTAATGAAACCCTTGGCGTTTCGGCATCGCCTAAACCTAACTCTTGCTTAAGCTGTTGTTCCCTTTCTTTTAAAGCCTCTTTTTCGGGGTTATAGAAAATAGGTGTATACTTAAATTGCTTTGGCTTTGGTGTTTTAAAAAAAACTACTCTCATCGTTAGGTCTCCATTATTTTAAAATAGCTCACGTGTAATTACTTTACCCTATCTGGATTATTCTTAACAAATGCACTCCAGCTATTGGCTTTGCCATTGCTAACATAGTTTTGCTGTTGATAAAAGTGACAAACTGCTGCTGCAAGGCCATCGGTTGCATCAAGGGTTTTTACGCCAAAATCTTTAGTCTTTAAAATATTTTGCAGCATAGCTGCAACTTGCTCTTTCGATGCATTGCCCTGTCCCGTTATGGCCATTTTGATTTTTTTTGGGGCGTACTCAAAAATTGGTACCGACCGTGATAGCGCAGCAGCCATGGCTACCCCCTGAGCACGCCCTAACTTTAGCATACTCTGAACGTTTTTTCCGAAAAATGGAGCCTCAATGGCTACATCATCGGGCAAATACTGGTCAACCAGTTGTTGAACCCTTTCGTAAATTGCCTTAAGTTTAAGGTAATGGTCTCCATACTTTTTCAGTTCAATAATCCCTAGAACTACCAGGTCAATATCATTTTTCCCCTTACAGCTAATTATTCCGTAGCCCAAAACGTTGGTGCCAGGGTCTATTCCAAGTATTATTCGTTCCTGTAATTTGCTCAAAGTAGATAATTTTGCAAAGTGCTAATTATTTGCAAATATAGCAAAAAGTGCAACAAGGGTGGGTGTAAACCAAGCACTAAGCTCTCATAAATTTTGCTAAATAGATTCTTACCAGGCCCCAATCTCTTCCCTTAAACCTTTTTGCTGTGGCTGATAAAGTTTCTCAAAAGTTGTTTCGCTTAGCGTTTTTGGTTGCCCTGTTATAAGGCCAATTGCAGCGGCAAGGCTAGGTTCGCTTATATCACCAAAGGGAAAGCTGATGCCGTCTCCAGCTGCAATGTCAGCAGGGATGCCATCGTAGTAATCACCCTCATCGTTGGCATTCAAAAACCTGAAGCATATGGGCACGAATGCCCAATCGAACTCATTATACCAGAAGGTTTTCATTCCAACGGGTTTCCCGTAGGTTTTATCGCCAACCAAAACTACATCCATGTGCGGGGTAAGCCCGTTTATTACCAGTTCACTTGCCGAAGCTGAATTTCGGGTTGTGATAAATACTACCCTATCGAGAAATAGTGAGTTTGTTTCAATTTCGATATAGATTGAACTATTCTCATGGCTTTGCTTATTGTTGTGGGCAAAAGTGCCCAGAATCTCCCCATTGGCAATACTGCCTGCAAGCAAATTGGCTAAATGCGATGCTGTGTTAATACTGCCACCGCCATTATACCTCAGGTCAACAATTACTTCGTTTACGTTTTGCTCAGTAAACTTTGTAAAGGTGATGTTTAGCTCTTCAACAGTTGGCCCAACAAATCCCTTAAGCACAAAATAGCCAATGTTTTTCGAGTCGATGGTGTAAACAGAGTCCATAAGAACTGTATTCATCTTAACGGTTTCTTTAGTTGCAGATACAATTTTCTCTTCTATTTTGTGGTTGATAAGCCTAAAGGTTGCGTTATTAGGTGCTAGAAGAGATGTTACATTGCTTGGAGATACATTGGTGTTGTTAATGGCCTCAATTCTCCAGCCTCTATCAACGCCAAACTCCCTAAGCGGTGATTCGTCGAAGATAAAGGTAATCCAGAGTTGGTTATTAGTATCGAAGGCCATTCCTATGCCGTAACCAACGTACTGTGCTTGATTGTAGTACGCCTCAAGTTCCTGCTTGGTGGTTATGTAACTCCATTTGTCTAACTCTTTGTATATAAGAGCGTCAAGTAGGTCAACTGGTGAATGGTAATTTTCGGGGTTAACGTCGGGCATCTTGTCGTACCAAAGGTACCATTTATCCATTTCGTACATCAGTTGTCTATTTGCCAGTTCGTTGATGGGCTCCTCTTTTTTACAACCCAAAGTAAGTATCATTAATAAGGCTAGGAGAATGGATGCAGTCCTTTTCATGGTGTTATGATTTTTGGTTTGACTCACTAATTTGTTGGTACAGAATGCTGGCAACTATAATTATCAGCCCAGCAATGGTTGTCCAATAGATATCTTCTCCCACAAAAAAATGGATAAAAATTAGAGATAGAAATGGAACCAGATATATAATATTACCAAGTTTTGCCTTGCTCTCGGCCAGGCTAAGTGCTTTTAACCAAAGGAAGAAGGTTAGTCCCATCTCAAAGCACCCAACGTAAAATGCTCCTCCTAGTCCTGGTAGGTTTATCTCCCAAAAACCATCCACTAGCATCCCAAGGGCAAAGGCAAAAACGGTGGCAAAGGCAAAATTAATAAAAAGACGAATAGTTGGGTCTACCCCAGTATTCCGCAGGTTTAGAATCCAGTATAATGCCCACACTATGGCGCTAAAAAGTGCCAAAAAAACGCCCAAAGGACTCTCAATATTTATGTTGGTAATATTTCCTTCTGATGAGATTAGGATTACGCCTATAAAACTAACTAAAAGCGCAACAATACCCTTTGCTGTTATCTTTTCGCCAAGGAGTGGAACTGACAGTAAAACCAAAACTAAGGGCCAAATAAAGTTTAGGGGTTGAGCAACCTGAGCTGGTAGTAGTTCATAGGCCTTGAACAGAATTAAGTAGTATGTAAATGGGTTTATTAATCCAAGGTATAAGGAGGGAAGTGATTGCTTCCAGGTTAACTTTCGTAGTTCTTTTCCTTTGTTTGTTAGCAGAATTATAAACAGTAGTACAACAGTAGATGAAAGTGAAGCCCATGCGAGCAGTTGAACATTTGTTAAATGCTGTAACGAGAATTTAAATGCCGATGCTGCTGTGCCCCAAAAAAGGATTGTAAGACCAGCAAAAAGATAGGAGCGGTTTTTGCCATTCATCTTGTCCCAATTATAGCTAATGATTTACAGGAGCAAATATAGCAAACCAATCTCTATGCACTATGATATTTAGCATACCGATTGGTTCGCAATCTTATAAAACTTATTAGTTAAATTGAGTCGAATCCGCAGAATGGCTGCAATACCTTAGGAATTGCAATCCCACTTTCGGTCTGGTTGTTTTCTAGCAAAGCCGCAAGTATCCTTGGCAGTGCAAGGGAACTTCCGTTGAGTGTGTGAGCAAGTTGATTACGCTTCTCACCCTCTTCGCGGTAGCGAAGCATTAAGCGGTTGGCCTGAAACGATTCGAAGTTGGAAACTGAACTAACCTCGAGCCATTTCTCTTGTGCTGCAGAGTAAACTTCAAAGTCGTAGGTTAGGGCAGAGGTAAAGCTTAAATCACCCCCGCACAGGCGAAGAATTCGATAGGGTAACTCTAACTTTTTTAGAATCCCCTCTACGTGAGCCACCATCTCATCGAGACTCTCGTACGATTTTTCAGGATGCTGAATCTGTACAATTTCAACTTTATCGAATTGGTGTAGGCGATTCAATCCTCTTACATCTTTTCCGTACGAGCCAGCTTCGCGACGGAAGCAAGGTGTGTATGCGGTTAATTTTAGGGGAAAGTCGGCTGCATTCAGAATTACATTCCTGAAAATATTGGTCACCGGAACCTCCGCAGTTGGGATAAGGTAGAAATTGTCAGTTTGGGCGTGGTACATTTGTCCATCTTTATCTGGGAGTTGACCCGTTCCGTATGCTGATTCCTCATTAACCATGAGTGGAGGCATAACCTCCTGATATCCTGCATTGATATTTTCGTCTAAAAAGAAGTTAATGAGTGCGCGCTGTAACTTAGCTCCCTTGCCTTTGTATAGAGGGAAACCGCTACCAGTGATTTTTACGCCAAGCTCAAAATCGATAATGTCAAATTCTTTGGCTAATTCCCAGTGTGGTTTTGCACCCTTAATAAGCTTTGGGATTACACCACCCGAGCGTACTTCCTCATTATCATCGGCAGTTTTTCCGGCAGGAACCAGCTGGTGGGGTAGATTGGGAATTTTGATTAGCGTTGCGTTTAATTCCCTTTCCGTTTCGGTCATGTTTTGGCTCAGCGCTTTCGATTCGTCTTTAAGGATTGTTACTCTTTGCTTTGCCTTGTCTGCTTCTTTAGTTTTTCCTTGCTTAAAGAGTATTCCAATCTCTTTCGATATGCCATTCTGTTCAGCAAGCATTGCATCGAGTTTTCCCTGAATCGATTTTCTTTGGTTATCTAGTTCAACAACCTTTTCGATAAGCTCTTTAGCGTCGAAGTTTTTAACTTTCAGTCGACTTATAAGCTCGTCCTTGTTCTCATGAATTTGTTTAAGCGTGAGCATAGTTGTAGGTATTATTAAAGAAAAATCTCCTGAACTTACGCCATTCAGGTAAGCTGCAGGAGATTTTAAAACTTCTATAAGTTTAAGAAAAAACTAACTTTCTGCGGGAATAACTGATACGTACGATTTGTTCTCAGCCTTTTTGCGGAACGCAATAGTCCCGTCAATAAGTGCAAATAACGTATGGTCTTTACCCATGCCTACGTTTTCACCTGGGTTATGCTTGGTTCCCCTTTGGCGTACAATTATGTTGCCTGCTTTGCAGACCTGACCACCAAAAAGTTTAACACCCAATCGTTTACTTTCTGATTCACGTCCGTTACGGGAACTACCAGCTCCTTTCTTATGTGCCATTTTTAAAAAACTTTATGCGGTTATGCTACAATTTCTTCAATTTGGATTTGGGTGAATTGCTGCCTGTGGCCATTTTTCACCTTATAACCCTTACGTCTTTTCTTTTTGAAAACGATAACTTTATCACCTCTAACGTGATCAAGTACCTTAACGTTAACCTTAGCGTTTTCAATGGTTGGGGCTCCAAGTGTTATTTTTCCTTCGTTGTCAACAAGTAATACCTTGTCGAAACTCATCTCGGTGCCTTCCTCAGCCTCAAGGCGATGAACAAAAATCTTTTGATCTTTCTGCACCTTAAACTGTTGTCCTGCAATATCTACAATAGCGTACATTATCTTAAAATATTAATAGTGTGATACACTTTTTCGGTTTGCAAAAGTAGAAAGATAATTTGAATAACAAAAATATTGAGGACTAATTTCCTGATTTTATTCTCATACAATTACCTGTTCGCTTTATTTCAACCCTGTAAAAATAGTATTTAAAATGTGTTATTCATAATTTCAGTTATAATGGTGATGGTGGAGTTGTTGCCTGAACCATGAAAGTTGAATGCTTTTATCCCTTTTTTATAAAACTTTACATTACCCTGTAGGCAGATTCTCGGTGTATGAGTTTTGAGAATTTAAAAACTTTGATTTAACAAAGTATTTGCTGGCAACAAGTTCAGCCCATTAAACATCAATAAAAACAGACTAAACCGAAGGCTTTAACTTTTCTTTAAACTTTTGATGGACTTCGGTTAGTCACCATTATGTATTGTTATTTATGTGCCTTTATTGAGTTTGTTATTGTGAGTTTTAAAACTGTTTTTGCAAAATCAATTAAACTTAGAATAGACGAATATCTTTTAAACCTTTATATTTGCACCCATGAACATTAATTGGTTATTCTTAATTATTGGCGGTCTGTTTGAATCTGGTTTTGCCGTGAGTTTAGGTAAGGCACAGCACTCTTCTGGGATTGAGAGGTGGGGATGGCTCGTATCTTTTGCTATATGCGTAAGCATTAGCATGTGGTTACTTTATCTATCTATGGGAGGAGAAAAACCTATACCAGTGGGCACAGCCTATGCCGTTTGGGCGGGAATAGGAGCAGTATTTAGTGTTATTTTAGGTATTATTCTGTTCTCTGAACCCATAACGTTTTGGCGAATGGCCTTTTTATCTACGCTAATTATTTCGTTGGTGGGTTTGCAGATTGTTACTCCTGCTTAAAAAACAGATTTATTAGTATAAGAAGATAGTGCTAATTGTCTTTTGGTTTCGTTTAACCAATGGGTTTGTAGACCGATTCTTCTGTTTAAATCAGCAACCTTCTATTTGTTGTCTGAGTTTTTAATACTAGCAACCACCGCCGCAACCAGCACAACCCGACGCACTGCCACATCCGTCCTCATCCAATGTATAATCTTCGCGTAGCACCAACGAAAGTCCATCTCTAAACCACTGAACTATACCCCCATCGAGGTTAAAAACATTTGAATAGCCCTGATAACGCATTAGATTTACAGCCTTAACGCTACGTACTCCATTGTTACATACTATGATTAAAGGTCGGTCCATGGGCAATTCCTTAAATTTATCAACCAGCGTCATCATTGGCATGTGTACAAACTCAACCGTATCTTCAAAGTGTATAACTTCAAGTTCCTCGTCTTCGCGCACATCAACCAGTAGTGCGTTTTCGTTTGCCACAGCATCGGCTGCCGACATAGGTTCAACGTGAAGAATACCTTGTAGCGTAAATGTTTGCTGAATTGGTGTTTCTGATGTTTTCATTTATCTGTTTTTATTTTGATACAAAGATACAACTTGCTAAAAACAATACTATAACGTGTACGGCAAGTCTATCGTAGGGCTATAGTTCAATCATCAGTCTATCAGTGCAGTGCAATGGTTTTGGCTTTTAAATGATATTCCTCAACAATTATATTCTAAGCGTTGCCGCAATTCTTAACGGATTTAGCAATAGCCCCAAGGCATCGATTATGCTATTACAAGCAATATCGGCATTCATAAGTGCTTGGGTTGATACTCCCTCGGCCTGCATAACGGCAACACCCAGTGCCGAGAGTTTAAGCATTAGTGCGTCATTTGCTCCATTTCCAATGGCCACCACAGTTTGTGGGTTTAAACTTTTTACAAAATTGGTCTTTTGCTGCACCTCATTACCTCTGTCTATAATGACTAAGTTGGTATTTGTACCAGCTAAATTCTGGTGAGCCGAACCAAATGTATTGGCCGTAATTACGTGTATATTTAGGTCTTTCGATAGTTTTTCAATAAGCTCCTTAATACCACTTATCATATCACCATCAATGGCAAGTGTACCGTTATAATCGAGCACCAAATGCTATAATGATAGCGTAAAGTCGTTGGAAATTTCAATGCTTAACATTCATCAAACTAATTAGTTAAATTAAATTGCTCCAAACACCATTCCGCTTATTGTGGCCATTATAACTACCAGTACAACGTAAACCAATGTTTTTTGGGTTCCCATTACTCCACGAATTACCAGCATATTGGGTAACGATAGTGAAGGACCAGCCAACAGCAATGCCAAAGCAGGACCTTTACCCATTCCCGATGCAATTAATCCCTGAACAATAGGCACCTCTGTTAGCGTTGCAAAGTACATAAATGCGCCAACTATTGAGGCGAAAAAGTTAGAGAAGATAGAGTTACCCCCAACCAAACTCGATATCCAACTGCTGGGAATTATACCAGCAATA
>CALGIR010000176.1 GCA_937915475.1 uncultured Bacteroidales bacterium | reverse complement strand
GCCTGACTAAAGCTGTCGCTGATGTTTACGTCCACCGTCCTATCATGTATGGCAATACCACCAAATGAAGCATTGGCAAGGGCTTTAAAACGCTGCTCACTTTCCACTAACAATTTCTCTAAGTTAATGTCGGAGCTTTGACGAACAAACGATATGATTATTAAATTTTGAACCTTATTATCAGGATTATTGTATATGCTGCCACTAACTGTGTACCAGAACCACTCGTCCGCAGAGGAACGTAAACGCATACTCTCTTCAACCTGATTTAACACATCTCCATTTGAGTTAAAAATCAGATTAAATCTAGAGGCAGCACCCTCGCTTTCGGGGTGCAACACATCTTTAAAAAAGGGCATAAAGACTCTATCCCTTAATTCAAAGCTATTGGTGAATGCATTGTTATTTGCAATAATTTCTCCGTTTTTCTGCAAGCAAACAACTGTGGGTATAGCTATGTGAGAAATAAATTTCTCAATATTACGTAAGGTTGACAAAGGCATAAGTGCTACTATTTTATAAAATTAGCCGTTTAAAGATAAGTATAAATGAGGGTACAGAATAGTGATATGCATCAACTCCCACTATAAATACCGAAGAAAGTAATCTAACTAGCTGATGGAACTGTAAAATAAAAAGTACTGCCTTTACCTTCGGTACTTTCAACCCATATCTTTCCTCCATGTTTTTCTATCAACTCTTTACACAGTATAAGCCCTAAGCCTGTGCTGGGCTCATTGTCTGTTCCCGGTCTGGATACTTTTTTTGTTATTGTAAACAAACTCGTGCGGATTTCATTTGACATACCAATACCCGTATCAGCAATAGCAACCAATAAAAACCCCCTATCTGCAAGATCCGATGAAATGGTTACTATTCCCTTATGAGGGGTGAATTTTACCGCATTTGAAATTAAATTTCGTAATACTGTCTTCAACGATTCCTTATCAACCAACACAACAAAATCCTCATCAATTTTATTAATTAGCGATATGTTCTTAACCTTTAGGTGAGAGGAAAACAATTCAGAAACAATATGAGCTAACGAACGCAAGTAAACCTTTTCTGGATTAAAACGCTTATGCCCCCTCTTTATTAATGCCCAGTTCAAAAGATTGTCAAGCAACTCATAAAGGTTTTTAGCAGTTGTTTGTAACGATCCAGTTATTTCTTGTACTTGCTCACTGGTCATATCGCCAAGATTCTCCGACATGAACTCAGTTAAACCAATAAATCCTTGAAACGGACCCTTTAAATCGTGGGCAATAATTGAAAAAAACTTGTCCTTCTCAGAATTTGCACGTATTAGTTCTTTATTCTTTCTCTGAATCTTCTCTTCACCCTGCTTCCTATTATTAATATTTAGCGTAATCCCAATAAATCTACACGGTTTCCCTTCACTATCACGCTCTATTAATCTTCCGTAGCTCGACATCCACTGATAGTTGCCCATCTTGTCCCTGTACCTAAAGTCACAGCTATAAACACTTATTTTTCCATCAAAATGCTCTTGCATTCTTTTTTTTAGATATTCAATATCGTCTGGATGAACGAGGTTATAAACCTGGTCTATTGTTGAGGGCACCTCATGGTCTGAATAGCCCAACTCAGTAAAGATTCGACTCCCCCCTATTCGCAAATTTGCAATAAGGTCATTTTCCCAAGTATCTATACCCGCCGCCAAAACGGCAAGTTCTATTCTTTCCGACGCTGACCTAAGGGCTGATTCAACTTTTACTCTTTCCGATATATCCCTGACCAACAATACAAACCCTCCAATCCCACCATTATCTATGACAATACTGGAAAAATTCACTTCAATAGTTCCTGTTATAATTGATGCTTTTTCATATTGATTTACCTGTTGAATTGTCTCAAAATCTATATCACTAGAAATTACCTCACCAATTGGTTTGCCAATGCATCCTGTATTAATCATAAGTATGCGCTGGGCCGAGGGATTCATGTCAATAATTCGTTTATCCTTATCGGTTACCACAATACCCTCGGACAGGCTATTGAAAAGTTTATTCAATGCAATTGGCTTTACAGCAAACATATTGCTGCTATATATACCCCAGAAAAAAATAATGCCAGCAAAAGAAAACGCTAAAGGAGTTAAATCGATAAACGAAAGTGGTTTCAACCCAACAACATAAAGCACATTCGAGAGAATTGGAAAAAAGGAAGCTACAATAATTATCATTGATGATTTACGCTGAACGTTGCTACCATTAACATACATCCTTATAAATAAAATAATTGCTAGCGTAATTAAAAAATAAGAATAGGTAAAGTTAACCCACCATAAGGGTCCATGTGCCACGTTATGGTACGACCAATCCATAATATTCTCAATCGTGCTTTGTGTATAGAAAAGCCAATGTAACCTATTCGTAGAGAGGGAAACAATAGTAGCTAATGGAACAAGCCATAACAAGAATCTATATACCTTACCTCCCACTTTTGAAATGCCAGTATAATTTAATGCAAACAGAAAGAACCAAACAGGAGCTGAAGCTATGCCGACGTAACCAAAAAAATTAATCAATTCTTTTGTAGCTAAACTATCAACCACCAATTCAAATGCTGAGGTGATACTCCAAATTGAAATGGAGAAAAGAAGCCCTGCTAAGGTATAAGTTTCAAAAACCTCTCGCTTATTCCATGCATAAACCGCCAGCATTGTTGTTAGTAACGATGCAACTATTAGTATAACAGTTAGAAGATTCATATTTATGCCATTTTTAAAAACCCTTGTAATAGATTTGGGAATGTAGTAAATTTACAACAAAAAAATGTTACACGACATGTATAATTCTTCTATTTCACTGTATCTACAAATGAATTAGTAAAAAACAGTTATATAACAATACTCACTTTCCCATAACCACTAAATTCTTTGCTTTAGATGCCATATTCCCAATTATTCATAATCGTTCGATATCTACACCTAAAGATAATAGAGATAAAACGCTTTCAATCAATACGCTAAAATTCCTTTATAGATGAAACTTGGACTATATCAAATAGATGCATTTACGGACAAAGTATTTGGAGGTAATCCCGCCTGTGTTGTTCCCCTTCACAATTGGTTAGCAGACAATATATTAATGAAGATAACTAGAGAAAACGCTGTTGCTGAAACTGCGTTTTTTGTTGATAAAGGTGATAAAATACACTTACGGTGGTTTACCCCAGAAATTGAGATGGATTTATGCGGTCACGCAACACTTGCAACTGCTCATTGCTTAAAATCAATTTTAAGTTACCCTAAAGACAGAATAGTATTTGAAACATTGAGTGGAGATTTAACTGTTCTTGTAAAGGATGATTTGTATAGTTTATACTTCCCTTCCCGAATGCCAACTGTTTCGAAACTACCTGAAGTAATTGAAAAATCGTTGAATATACAGCCAAAAGAGGTTTATAAATCAAGAGATTATATGTTAGTTTACGATACCGAGGAAGAGATTAAGAATATCAAAATTGACACTCAAATATTTAACCAAATAAATCTTGACCCAGGTGGTGTAATTGTCACAGCAAAAGGAGAAAATTGCGATTTTGTATCGCGTTTTTTTACACCACAAGCATCAATTTTAGAAGACCCCGTAACAGGCTCGGCCCATTGCTCGTTGATTCCTTATTGGTCTGCAAGACTTAAAACAAACGAACTAATTGCAAAACAAATTTCCGAAAGGGTTGGAATACTTAATTGCCAAAACAAAAAAGACAGAGTAATTATAAGCGGAAAAGCGAAAACATATTCAATTGGGAACCTATGGACGGAATAAAGCCACCGACCTTTAAAATTCTAGAATAAAAATTTGCTTACCCCATGCTAAGAACATCTAATTTATGGCTCTGTCCCCACATCCAAAGTACAAAAAACTGATAATACACCACGAACTCCCTTTTTTTTGCTTAGAATAATACGTATACATAGCATTTTTAGTACATTCGTACTGAAAAAAACTAATGCATTGAAAGCACTAATCATACTACTCGTTTTTGCAACCCTATCATCGTGCGCTCCCAAGCCTCCAAAGGGTAATGAACAGGAAACTTCCATAAAGCTTGGATGTGAACTGACATCTGAATACCTCCCGCTTTTGAAAGAAAAAAGAGTTGGCATTGTTGCAAACCACTCCACAGTGATAAACCAAACACATTTGGTTGACAGTCTTTTAAAGTTAGACATTAACGTAGTTAAAATTTTTAGCCCCGAGCACGGGTTTAGAGGGCAAGATGATGCTGGCGAACTCGTCACAAATCATACCGACTCTCTTACAGGGCTCCCCATTGTTTCACTTTATGGTGCAAATAAAAAACCTTCGCACGCTGATTTTAAGGATATTGATATAGTTATTTTCGATATGCAAGATGTTGGGGTACGCATTTATACCTATATATCAACCATGCACTATGTGATGGAGACCTGTGCCGAAACTGGCACGCCACTAATCGTACTCGACAGACCTAACCCTAATGGATTTTATGTTGATGGCCCGATGCTTGACACCAACTATCGCTCATTTGTTGGGATGCATCCCGTTCCTTTAGTTCATGGAATGACCATAGGAGAGTTTGCCCAGATGATAAATGGTGAGGGTTGGCTATTAGGTGCACTAAGCTGCGAACTAAGAGTTGTTGCCTGCAAAAACTACACACACGATTCTACGTATGTACTTCCAACTCGCCCTTCGCCTAACCTGCCTAACCAAACAGCGGTTTACCTATATCCCTCGCTTGGTTTTTTTGAGGGAACAGCTATCAGCGTTGGTCGCGGAACAGATTATCCGTTTCAAATTTATGGCCATCCAAGCCTAACTGCCATGGAGTATAAATTTACGCCTGTCAGCACTCCAGGAGCCAGCAAAACCCCACCCTATCAGGATCAGCTTTGCTTCGGGGTTGACCTTAGGGACTATAGCGCACACTACTTTACAGAACTACGCCAAATAAACCTCAGCTGGCTGAT
>CALGIR010000175.1 GCA_937915475.1 uncultured Bacteroidales bacterium | reverse complement strand
TTTCATACAACAAATCTAAGATTTTGATTTGTTGCGTTAAGTTCTTGAATTCAGGAAATTTCGATATACGCTACGTGTTCCTATGGCATTAGGAACGGTGGGGGGATTAACTACGCTTCACCCCTTGGCAAAGCTCTCGCTCGATATTTTGGGCAAGCCATCAGCTAAAGAGTTAATGGCAATAGTTGCTGCGGCAGGACTTGCAAATACATTTTCGGCAGTTCGGGCGCTTACAACCTCTGGAATTCAGAAAGGACATATGCGATTTCATCTAAATAATATTTTAAGTTCGCTAAACGCAACCAATGAGCAGAAAGAGCGGGCAGAGGAGTACTTTATAAACAGGAAGGTTTCGCATAAATCTGTACAAGAGTTTTTAAGAAGTTAAATCTTCTTTTTCTGTTTTGTATAACTAATAGTTTCATTCAATGTACGCTAAATTCTACGCCCACGGAAAGTTTCTTATCACGGGTGAGTACTTTGTACTTGCAGGTGCCAAAGCATTTGCACTACCCCTTAAACTTGGCCAAAGTTTGCAGGTTGCGGAGGTAGAGGGCGATAGTAGGATTATAAAATGGCAAACCACCGTACAGGGTATTAGTTGGTTTTCTGCGGAGTTTAAACTTGATGATTTTTCGATTATCAACACAAACAGAATAAAATCAGCAGAGTACATTCAGCAATTATTAATCCATATTCATCAAAATAGTCTGGCTTTTAGGAATTTAAATAGGCAATTATCATTCGAGGCTAATGTTGATTTTCCAATGGATTGGGGCTTGGGTAGCAGCTCAACGCTAATATCAAACTCGGCAAATTGGGCGGGCATAGACCCATACAGTATGCTGTTTGCCGTTTCCAAAGGGTCGGGTTACGATATTGCTTGCGCCACCGCAAAAGGGCCAATACTATATAGTAATTTGGTTAAACCTACGGTAGAAAAGGCGTGTTTCAATCCCAGTTTCGGCGAGAACCTTTACTTTGTTTATTTGGGAAGAAAGCAGGATACAGCAATAAGCATCAGTTTGCTTGGTTCTCAAATTTTGGAGCGAAAGGATGAGGCAAAAAGAATTACAGAACTTGCCAAACTTGTGGTAAACTCCAAAAATCTTGATGAGTTTAATGGCTATTTAAATGAGCACGAGGAAATTGTGTCGAGGGCAATAGGTTTGCCAACGGTTAAGTCGGAGCTGTTTAATGATTTTACAGGAACTGTAAAATCGTTGGGCGCTTGGGGTGGCGACTTTGTTTTAGCCACTCATCGTGGGACAGTCGATGATGTTGTTAACTACTTTAAACAAAAGGGATACAGCGTAATACTCAAATATAACGATATTGTGCTATGAGCCATTTGCCACAAAGCAAAAAGTATTTAAAGGATGCCAAAAGCCTTACGTTTTTTGAGCTTTCCAGTCCTAAATGTGTAGGTTGGGAAAGCCCATCGAATATTGCATTGGTAAAGTATTGGGGCAAGTATGGCGAGCAGCTGCCTCAGAATCCTTCGTTAAGCTTCACGCTTAAGCATTCTAAAACCATTACCCGAATTGAATATCAAAAGAAGCGGAAAGAATTGCCATTGCTTGAATACTATTTTGAGCAGAAGCAAAATATTGAATTTGAGGATAAGGTTCGAAAATACCTTGACAGGATTTCAATTTACATCCCGTTTATAAAGAGCCTTGATTTACTTATATACAGCCAAAATACGTTTCCGCATTCGGCAGGTATTGCCTCTTCGGCATCGGCATATAGTGCATTGGCGCTATGTTTATGCAGTATTGAAAATGAACTTTTTGGCAGGCTCAGCGATGCTCCTAGCTTTTTTCAAAAAGCATCGTTCTTAGCACGGTTGGGGTCGGGTAGTGCTTGCCGTTCAACCTATGGCGATTTGGTTCTTTGGGGAGAAACCAAGAGTGTAAAAGGCTCGAGTAACGAGTTTGCCATTGAATTGAGAGGCGAAGTAAATTCTGTTTTTAAGAACTATTTTGATGCAATACTGATAATCGATTCTGGTAAAAAGGAGTTGTCTAGCACCCTTGGGCACGGTTTAATGCAAAACCATCCATTTGCTACTGTTCGATACGAACAAGCAAATCAAAATTTAGATAAAATTACAGAAAGTCTAAAGTTGGGTGATGAGCAGGGTTTTGCTCAGGTTGTTGAGAATGAGGCAATGACACTTCACGCTCTACTACTGTCATCGGTTCCATCGGTTTCGCTACTTAAGCCAAACACGCTAAAGGCACTCGAAAGGCTAAAGGCTTTTAGAACGAGTAGTCGACTTAATTTTACCTTTACGCTCGATGCAGGTGCCAATATCCACATACTTTATAAGGCCTCAATTAGGGAGCAAATGGTTAATTTTATTACAAATAGCCTAACAGAACTATGCGAGAATGGGCTTTGGATTGATGATGAGATTTCAACAGGACCCAATAAATTATAGCCACAAAATTTGTGAAACACTTCAATTCTAAAATCCTACTATTTGGCGAGCACACGGTTCTCTATGGTTCCGATGCATTGCTAATGCCATTTCAACGGTATTGGGGTAAGTTCGATTTTGTTTCACCTAAACAGGAGAATAAAGGCGAGTTGGCTTCACACAGAATATTGGTTAGCTTTTCTGAGTTTGTGGCAAAATCCAATTTATCCTATCTTTTTAATACCTCGCAGATTGCTTTAGAACTAAGCAAGGGGCTTTACTTTAACTCTAATATCCCCATAGGCTATGGTATTGGGAGTTCGGGCGCGCTGGTGGCTGCATTTTATTCTAAATTTAAGATTGGGAAGGAAGAAAGAAATATTGAAGAGGTACGAAGGGTGCTTGCTGAACTTGAATCGTATTTTCACGGCAGTAGCTCGGGTTTCGACCCTTTAGTTAGCTATCTAGATAAACCATTGCATAAGAGCAAGACAGGCGTTAAACCTATAAATATTGATTTGTCATACTTCCATTCTTTTCTTGTTGATACTGCCACAACCCGCTCAACATTAAGTTTAGTGAGTGTTTTTAAAACCAAATCACAAGACCCAGATTTTGGAACTATTGCAATACCGGCGTTTGTCGAAAGCACAAATCAGTGCGTTAAGGCAATTCTTAAAAATGATACTGAAGTTTTTTTCTCTCACCTAAAGGAGTTGTCAGCCTTACAATTTCGATATTTACAAGAATTTATTCCAACCAATTACTTTCCCCTCTGGGAAAAGGGGCTCGATACCGATGATTTTTACCTTAAACTATGCGGTGCAGGGGGCGGAGGATATCTTTTGGGGTTTGCCAAAAAGTCTAGTGAGTTGCCTGAGACTGGGAATTTAATCCTATTGTAGTCAATAGCACGCCGCTGTTCTAAACAGGCAGAACTACTACGGATTATACCAATCGCTGCACACACACATACTTCAGAATAATGAAATCACTATTAAAGTTGTTACTTAGTGTGTGTAGAAATTGAAAGGAACAAAACACTACCCCTAAAAATATAGTAGGTATAGGCCTGTAAATATAGTATTGACACATACAAAAAAGAGAGGGTGCTAGCTAGCACCCTCTCTTTTTTTGATAAGTTTTTTAGATATTGTTAAGTAGCTCCTTAATAGCTACTTCGAGCTGCTCATCGCGACCTTTATCTATTTCGCCTGGCATATTTTTTACTATAATATCGGGTACTGATTGATTATTTTCCAGCCATTCGCCCTTCATGTTTTTTGCGCTAACCGGAACTGAACCCCACATTATTTTGCCATTCTGAAGCATTTCCCAGCCTGCAAAGCTGCAAGTGCCTGGCACGGGCATACCTATTAGCGTTCCTATTCCTAAATCTTGGTATCCACAGCTAAAGCAATGTCCATCGCTGTAGTTCGACTCGTTTACTAGTGCAACCGAGGGTCTTGTCCATCGGGCAAGGGGTTCGGTACCCAGCGAGCGAGTTTCAATGGCATACTCAAGAAAATTTTGGCCAGTAAGGAACATGGCTAAATCGCTAACCAAATCGCCTCCACCATTAAAGCGGGTGTCAATAATCAGCCCTTTGGCTTGCGCATATTTACCCATGGCTTTTTCGTAAGTGTTACGGTAGGGCTCATCGCTCATTCCAGGAATATGAACGTATCCTAACTGTCCGTTGCTTAAACTATCCACTAACTTTTCATTTTGTTTTACCCACCTGTCGTAAAGTAGCGAGTTTTCCTGTCCCATGCTAATTGGTTTAACCGTAATACTGAACGTAGACCCATGTTTTGGGTCAGTAATTTCAAGTGATGTAAATTTATTGGCTTTTTTATTTAAAAATTTCGAAAAATCTACATCATGAGTAATTGCTTCTCCATCAATTGATTTAATTATCATATCTGGTTCAACCTTAATATGATTTTTATCCAATGGACCAAATTTTAGTACTTCAGCAATTTTAATGCCTGGGCCTTGGTAGCTATAATCAATAAAAATGCCCAGTGATGCTGTTTCTGTGCCATTTGGAATGCTACCGCGATAACGTGCTCCGCTATGTGATACGTTAAGTTCGCCAAGCATTTCCGATAGCAATTCGGTAAGCTCAAAATCGTTACCTAAAAGCGGTAGTTTTGGTTCATACTCTTCGCGAAGTTTGTCCCAAGGCGCTCCGTGGTAATCTGATATATAGAACATTGCCTTGTTGCGCTTCCAAACATGGTCAAACATTAACTGGCGTTCCTCGTCAAGGTTTATTGAAACCTCACCGCTTATGCTAACGGGCTTGGTAGATTTTGAGTTGAGGTCGATGGTAGAGATTGTGCCGTTTGATAGCATGAAGAGGGTGCTCATATCTTTGCTCCACTCAAGACTTGCCGACCGGTTATTGAGCGGAATAATCATCTTGGTTTCATTGGTGCGAAGGTTGGTGCTCCAAAGATTTAATCCTTTTTCAAATCGGGCAAGGTAGTATAGGGTTTCTCCATCTTTTGAGAGTACCGCATCCGAGAGGCTCGAAGAGTGAATTGTTAGGCGTTTCTTCCTGTCCTTAAGGCCGTCCCAGTCAATTTTTACCTGAGTCGAGTCCACTTTATCCTTCTCTTCCTCACCTTTCTTTTTCTTCTTCGATTTCTTGTCTGAATCTTTGTCTTTATCCTTGTTTTTATCTTTGTCGAGTTTCTCTATCTCTTTCCAAAGTTTGTAATCATCTTCGGTCATGCTAAACTTATCCCAACCGTCGCGGGTAAAGAAAAGAGAGTACACGTCGAGTTGTCGCGAACTGCTGGTTGCAAGTCCACGTAACCCGTGCCTATCGCTAAACCATAAAATTTGTTTCCCTCCGTTAACCCATTTAGCCGAATAGTCGCCAAAGCCACTTTCGGTTAGGTTTACCATCTCTTTTTTGCCGTTCACATCAATTAAAACAACCTCACTTACCCCAAGGTTGGGCGAATATCCTGTTAGTAACCATTGGCTATCGGGGCTCCAATCGAACTGCTGGTCGCCATCGCGCATATAAAACAGTTCGTCGGGGCCAAGGATTTCGCGTATCTGCTTGCTTTCAATATTATATATTTTTAGTGAGCGTCGGTTCTCAATAAAAGCAATCTCCTTACCGTCTGGGGATATTTTTGGTTGATAGTTATCGTTGTTGTTGTCAATTACTTTTTCTTCAGATAAAAGGGTAGAGGCAAAAAAGAATGGTTCTTCGCTTATAGCCTTAGTTGACTTGTATATTCCCCAAACGCAGTTGCGTTGGCTGGCATATATTATTGATTTGCCATCGGGTGAAAAACTGATAAATTTTTCTTGCTCGGTTGTATTGGTAATGCGTTTTGTAAATTCTCCCTCAACTGATGCCACAAAAACTTCGCCTCTGGCAATAAATGCAACCTCTTTGCCATTGGGAGATATAGCCATTTCGCTAATATTCCCAGTTATTGGAAGAATCTGTTCGTTGTTGATAAGTGACCCACTTTGAATTTTTACATCAACTTTTTGTGGTTCAGCCCCCTGTTTTTGCGTGTAAAGGTTTCCGTGGTGCGTATAGCACAGGGTTTCATTATTGCTGATGCTGAGAAATCGTACTGGATGAAACTCAAAGTTTGTTATTTGCTCAATCTTGGTAGGGTTGCTAAGATTTAATTTATGCACGTTAAACGTGCCGTTTTGTTCACTTAGGTAGAAAATGCTTTTGTTGTCGTTGGTAAAAACAGGGTTTCGGTCTTCTCCCTCATATGAGGTAATCATTTTATGCTGATTGTTCTCAACATCATAAGCCCATATATCTCGCGTAATTGCCGATGTATGATGTTTACGCCATTCGTTTTCACCCCCTTTTTTATCCTGATAAACCATGGTTT
>CALGIR010000174.1 GCA_937915475.1 uncultured Bacteroidales bacterium | reverse complement strand
CAGCGTGCACGCTGGGCATCTAAAGCACCAGGGTATTCTGATTTTATGGCTATTACCGTTGGGTTTGTGGTATTATCATTCAACCTACTACTTGTTTCTCTGGTGGCTTTATCATTTTGGAAACTAGTGTTTTTGGAAATGTTTGTAATAGTTTTTCTGGTAAAGAGTGTTGCCGATTTGCTATTGTTTTACCCATACTTAAAGCAATGCCAAAAAGTGTCGCTTCTCAATGTTTTTTTACCTTTACAGCTAGTTTACCCATTCTACATTATTGTTGCAGCAGTATTAGCATTATTTACAAAGGTGCAATGGAAGGGTAGACGATAAAAGAATATGATTAAGCATAACTATGTCAACATACACCAATAGGGAAGGGTCGCCATGGAAGATAGCCTTTCGACGCTTTTTTAGTAATAGGCTATCGTTAGTCTCATCAGTATTTATAGGGGTTATAACACTTTTTACCCTGTTGGGTTACACCATTACACCCGATGCTACTCCTTGGGCAAATAACCAGCACTTAGAGATTGCAACCCAAAAGCCAGGGTTTAGTGCCACTTTTTTTCTAATTCCTAAAAATGTTAATCAGAAAAGCAAGGGGGTTTTGGGCAAACTTATTTGGGGAAAAGAAAGTGCATATCGCGAGGTGCCCATTTTATCATACAGATTAGATGGCTGGGATATAGTTTTAACGGAATATGCTGAGCCAGAGGATAGTGTAAACATTGTAACTAGATACGCTGTGGGACAGATTCTTTTCCCAAATCTTTTGTCGGAGGATGTAACTTACGAAAACGATATGCTACAGGTACACTCTGCAAGGGAAACAATAATCTATACATCCCACGAAATAGAAACCTTAATCAAGAAAAATCATATTAAAACCCAGAGGTTCTGGCTTGGCACCGATAGGTTTGGCCGCGATATGCTAAGCCGCTTGATAATTGGTGCACGGGTATCGTTATCGGTGGGGTTTATTGCTGTTGCAATATCGCTGCTAATTGGAATAGTTTTGGGTGCAGCTGCGGGTTACTTTCGGGGCTGGTTCGACGATTTGGTGATGTGGTTAATCAATGTGGTATGGTCAATTCCCACTTTGTTAATGGTTATTGCGCTAACCATGGTGATGGGCAAAGGGTTTTGGCAAATATTTGTGGCAGTGGGCTTAACCATGTGGGTTGAGGTTGCGCGCGTTGTGCGCGGGCAGGTTATGGCTTTGCGCGAAAAAGAGTTTATCGAGGCAGCAAAAGTAATGGGCTTTGGGTCGGGTCGAATTATATTCCAGCATATTCTTCCAAATGCGCTTGGCCCTGTGGTAATTATATCGGCAGGAAACTTTGCAACAGCCATACTGCTTGAGGCTGGACTAAGCTTTTTGGGCATTGGGGTTCAACCCCCTGTCCCCTCGTGGGGAACAATGATTAAGGACCATTATGGGTACATTATTATGGATAAGGCCTACCTTGCCATACTGCCAGGCGTAGCAATTATGCTTCTGGTACTGGCTTTTACTATTATTGGCAATGGGTTACGCGATGCGATGGATACAAAATTAATTGATTAAATGGCGTGAACAAAATACGCTCTCATAAAAAAAACTGTCCCAGAAGAACCCTCTGAGACAGTTTTAGCTTAAACTCTATAATTTTGAGATGTGTACTTATAGTTCCAAAATCTTTTTAGTGATTACTGTACCGTTTACATTAAGTTTAACAATGTAGGCTCCAGCACCCACTCCAATCTCGCTACCAGAAAAGCTAAACTCTTTTTCGCCTGCATCGGCAGAACCTTTATATAGAGTTTTTAGGTAACGACCGTTTATGTCAAATATCGATAGGTTAATCTTGCTAGCATCCTCAAGTGCAAACCTAAAGGTAATCTGCTCTTTGTATGGATTTGGATAGGCATCGAGTTTTAACTCACTACTTATGGTTGTAATATCAATTGATGTTGCGTTTTTACTCATCACCTTGGTGTTATAGGCTGCCTGTGTCGAATTGTGAGTTTTACCGTTCTCGTATGCTGTATTGCTGCTAATTAGCACCAGTATTGGGAAGCGATGGTTCTCCACATACCATCTATAGGTAGTAATGCTGATTGTATAGTTTTGGCTGTTAAGGATTTGTCCGTATTCCTTAACCTCCTTTACCCTAAGCGCATTCTCAAATATCTTATCGTCGGGAAGGATAAGGGTGCCAATTCCGTCGCCCTCAACCGCATACGTGCCTTGTATAGTGCCCAATTGCTTCTCTGTTGAGTTGTAGGTGCCGCTGAATTGACCATTAAAGGAACTTCCGTAGGTAAAAGGATACCTCATCTTAACAAAAGGTTTATCGTAGGTTATAAATACATTACCACTTGCGGACATAAAGCCATGCTGCTCTATACTTCTTCTGTTAGAATTGAAAAAGAAGTAGTTGTTAAACTCTTGTAGGGCTGCATTTGCATTATTAAAAATGTGGGCACCTTTTGTGATGTTTGGGTTTTCAAGGGTACCCGTGAAATCGCGGGTAATTTCAAGATTTCTGAAATCCCAAACAACATTTTTACCATCAACCCCAGGTTCGGTGTATTTGGTAATATTCATGTTGTTAACATGGTCGCCAATTAACCCATGTGTGTTAAACCTAAGCGTAGTTTGTCCCTGAAGTCCAACAAAGGTTAATAATGCGATGGAAAATAGTAAAGTTTTTTTCATGTCTGTATTTTTTTGGGTTAATCAATAAAGATAAATATAATCAATTTTAAAATTGATATCAAATCTACTAACAACTTTACTCCGCTAAAAGTTCTTGTTGGTAACAATTAATTTAGCTGCAAGGGCAAAGAGCAAGTAGTAACCAGCAGCTATTAAGGTCGTTGTCAAAAGCGGCACAGAATGGCTACTTAAGCCCATAGCCTCAAATCCACTGGAGCCACTTGACATCTGAATTGCATCGCTAAGTGATATGCCAAGAAAATCGGGCATGGGTGTTAGGTTGGCAATGGTTTTAGCAGGCATAAATGCTGCAACTCCATTTGGCAAAAAAGCCCTTAGTATAGGTTCAACAGGGAAGAAGTACAGTAAGAAGGCAACTATAGAAAAGGCAGGGTTTTTGAAGATAAATGCCATAAGCATGCCCAAAAGCATGTACCCCAACGATTGGATAAAGAGAACGGGCAAGTAGGGTAGCCCTTGTATAAAATCGTTTACGCTAAAGGAAGACGATTTGATAATGCCAAACAGAAGTCCTGAGATGAATACCAAGAGCATGGTATAGACTGCCAATAGGGTAAAAACGATGAGTTTCGATAGCAGAATTTCATTTCTAGATAGTCCGTCGATAATATGCTTTCTGAAAGTTTTATACTGAAACTCGTTGCTTACCAGCAGGATTGCCAACACTCCCAGCAATAGGTTAAACCAGCTGGCAATCCATGCAAGGGTGTTCCAAACATGCGGGAACTGAAAAACCTTATCGACCCTAATCCCTTCAATGTTGAGGCTTATATTGCCTGCAACAACTGCAACAAGCAAAAACAGTAGGGCATGTATTACCACAATGGTTCTAAAGGTAGGGTAGAATAGGGTTTTATGCCCCTCTATTGTCAGCAGTTTTTTTAGCATATACCCTCTACTATTACTGTTTAATAATTTGCAAGAATTGCGATTCAAGTGTTTTTTTTACTGGTTCGATGCGGGTAAGCACTGTACCATTTTGCATTAGCCATTGATTAATTTCAGGTACTACACCAGCATTATCTAAAGCAATGAGCAGGCTATCGCTTCGTTTTTCAACTATCTCAATTCTTTTGTAGTTTGATAGCTGTGAGTATAAATTTTCATTATTATCCGCACTCAGAATAACCATATGCTTTTCGGATAGTAGCTCATTAACCGAGCCTTGGCTAATTATCTTCCCCTGTTTTAGTATAATGACATCGCTACAAACCTTTTCCACCTCATCGAGTATGTGGCTAGCTAAAAGTATGGTTTTGCCTAACTTTGATAGGTCAATGATAATCTCCCTAACTTCGGAAATACCTTCAGGGTCAAGGCCGTTGGTTGGCTCATCGAGAACTAAAACCTCAGGGTTACCAAGCAGTGCGCTAGCTAAAGCAAATCGCTGCTTCATGCCTATCGAAAGGGTTTGGTATTTGGTGCTTGCCCGATTGGCCAGACCAACCATATCGAGAGTTTCGGGTATTTGGGTGGAGTTGACTCCTTTAACCTTAGCAACAATTTCGAGGTTTCTACTGAGGGTTAAGTATGGGTAAAAATAGGGAACCTCAATTAACGAGCCTATTCTTTTGTTTTCTGTTTCACCATCGGGTAGGTTAAACCACGAGAACGAACCTGCCGAAGCCTTTTTTAAGCCAATAACTATGGATAATGTAGTAGTTTTTCCGCTGCCGTTGGGGCCAAGTAATCCAACAACTTTTCCTTTCTCGATGCTGAAAGAGATATTTTGGATGGCCTTAATTTCACCAAAACTCTTTGATAAACTATTTACAACTAGCACGCTCTCCATGACGGATTAAGTGATATTTGTTTTTTTTTATGCGGATGACTCTTTTGTTGAGCCGAGGTTAATTTCCTATCTCAGAAATAAACTGTATACGGATAAGGCGTATCTCTTCCTCAGTAAAATCTTCTTCGCCAAGATAATCCATAGCTTCTTCAATCGACTCGGTCTTTGCTTCTTCCTTAAAGTAGTCGAATATCTCATCAACCTTATCTTCCTCAATTGTGTTTTGGATATAATAGCCAATATTGAGTTTTGTACCTGAGTTTACAATGGCCTCAATTTCGCTAATAAGCTCGGCCATGTCAAGGTTCTTAGCATTGGCAATATCCTCAAGATCCATTTTGCGGTCGATGCTTTGGATAATGAACACCTTGAGCAACGACTTATTGGCTACAGATTTAACTACCATGTCCTGGGGTCGGATAATTTCTTTGTCTTCAACGTAGGCATCAATTAACTCAATAAATTCTTTGCCGTAGCGTTTGGCTTTGCCAGCACCAACACCTGTGATGTTTTGAAGTTCATCGAGGGTGATGGGGTACTGAATGGCCATATCCTCAAGCGATGGGTCTTGAAAAACAACGAAAGGAGGGAGGTTTTTCTTTTTAGCAACCTTCTTACGTAAATTTTTAAGCATGGCAAAAAGTTCCTCGTCGCAAGAACTGCCTTTTCCTTCTTGATTCATGCTAACATCATCTTCGTCTGACTCTTCGTACTCATGATCTTGGGTAAACATAATTTCGTGTGGATTGTCTATGAATTCTCGACCTTTTTCGGTTATCATCAATAGTCCATAATTGTCGATGTCCTTGTCGATGTACTTTGCAACTAGCGACTGCCTAATGATGGCATTCCAAAATCGTGTATCTTTCTCGCTTCCTTCACCAAAAACTTCAAGTTTGTTGTGCTTGTATGATTTTATGATGGTTGTAATATGTCCGCAAAGGATATTTGCTACGTGGTCTGCTTTAAATTTTTCCTTAACAGCAACTACGGTTTCCAATAGTAATTGTAGGTATTCTTTCCCCTCAAACTGAGTTTTAGGGTGAAGGCAGTTGTCGCAAGCAGAACAGTTCTCCTCATGGTACACCTCTCCAAAGTAATGTAGTAGCATTTTACGCCTACAAACCGAAGACTCGGCATATGAAACCGTTTCGAGCAGTAGCTGCTTACCAATTTCCTGTTCGGCCACAGGTTTGCCCTGCATAAATTTCTCCAGTTTTTGGATATCCTTGTAGCTGTAAAACGTAATGCATTGGCCTTCGCCTCCATCGCGACCGGCACGACCAGTTTCCTGATAGTAACCCTCAAGGCTCTTGGGAATATCGTAATGGATAACAAAACGAACATCCGGTTTATCGATTCCCATACCAAAAGCAATAGTTGCAACAATAACGTCAACATCCTCCATTAGGAACTTATCCTGATTACCGCTTCGTGTTGCTGAGTCCATTCCCGCATGGTAAGGCAGAGCCTTTATGTCGTTAACCTGAAGTATCTCGGCCACTTCCTCAACCTTTTTTCGGCTCAGACAATATATGATACCCGATTTTCCAGGATTATTTTTGATGAACTTAATGATTTCGCGCGAAGTATTTACCTTTGGTCTAACCTCATAGTACAGGTTAGGGCGGTTGAACGATGATTTAAAAACATTTGCATCAAGCATGCCAAGGTTTTTCTGTATATCGCTTTGGACCTTAGGCGTTGCAGTGGCGGTTAAGGCAATTATTGGTGCTGTGCCAATCTCATTTATAATTGGCCTTATTCTTCGGTATTCGGGTCTAAAATCGTGACCCCATTCCGATATACAATGTGCTTCATCTATTGCATAGAAAGAAATCTTCACCTGCTTAAGGAATTCTATGTTCTCTTCTTTTGTGAGCGACTCTGGCGCAACGTAAAGCATTTTGGTTTTACCGCTTAACATATCGGTTTTTACCCGTTGTATTTGCGTTTTATTAAGCGATGAGTTTAGGAAGTGTGCAATCCCATCCTCCATGCTAAAGCTCCGCATTGCATCAACCTGGTTTTTCATCAGCGCAATTAGCGGCGAAATAATTATGGCCGTTCCTTCGCTAATGAGAGCAGGTAGTTGGTAGCAAAGCGATTTTCCTCCACCAGTGGGCATAAGAACAAATGTATCGTTCCCAGCAAGCACGTTCCTAATAACAACTTCTTGGTTGCCCTTAAAACTCGAGAAACCAAAGTGTTCGCTTAAACGTTTCTGCAATGATATCTCAGATTCTATTCTTACTTTTTGCATTGTATTAACTCCATCCTGTCCTTTATTCAAATCAAACAAAAAAATCAACTACTTTTGTAAACTTAAAGTTAAGCTAAATTTTATGTTTTCTGATTACTTTATATGTTAATGTTTATTAACTAGGGTATAAAATTATAAATTAAAACTCTTAAAAGAATGGTTATTGATATAAATCATCTTGCAAAGCAAACCATAGAAACAGAAGCCAAAGCAATTTTAGACTTGGTAAATTATATAGACAAAGATTTTGAGCAAGCAGTAAAATTGCTTTACAATTCGAAGGGAAGGGCTATTGTAACGGGAATTGGGAAGAGTGCAATAATTGCCGAAAAAATTGTTGCAACATTCAATTCAACAGGGACACCAGCAATTTTTATGCATGCTGCCGATGCTATTCATGGCGACCTAGGGATTATTCAGCAAGATGATGTAATCCTTTGCCTTTCGAAAAGTGGCAATACTCCTGAGATTAAGGTGCTGGTTCCGCTAATTAAAAACTTGGGCAACAAACTGGTGGGTATTGTTTCAAATATTAATAGTTACCTAGGGCAAAAGGCCGATTTTGTGCTTAAAGCAACCGTTGAAGTTGAGGCTTGCCCAAACAATTTAGCTCCAACTTCGAGCACAACAGCACAGCTGGTTATTGGCGATGCGCTTGCCGTTTGCCTACTTAAGCTAAGAGGATTTACTCCCGCCGATTTTGCGCGATTTCATCCAGGGGGCTCATTGGGTAAGAAATTGTACATGAGGGTTTCTGATATTTTTGATGAGCAGCTTTGTCCAAAGGTTAATCTTAACGAGACAATTCAAAACGTAATTATTGAAATCTCGTCAAAACGATTGGGAGCCACAGCTGTAGTAGATAATAAAGAACAAATTGCAGGAATTGTTACTGACGGAGATTTAAGGCGTATGCTCCAGAAGAATACCGATACAAGCAGTTTAACCGCCGAGATGATTATGTCGAAGTCTCCCAAAACAACTGATTATGATGAGATGGCAATAAATGCTTTTAACCTAATGGAGACTAATAAGATAACCCAATTGCTTGTGGTTAAAGAGGGGGTTTATGTTGGAATGATTCATCTGCATGATATACTAAGGGAGGGAATTGTTTAGGAAAGGTTTTCGGAGGATAGTTCTTTAGGGTGCCTGTAAGATGTTGTGTATGAATGGTAATTTCTTTTGGGGAATATCTGAAAAACTAACGGGATTTCTGATAGACTTCTTTCTTTAGTTGGTGCATCAAGAACTTGGTTGACCTATTCTTGTATCGTCAAGTTAAGCCTAAATAACCATATTTAGGTGTAAAGGTAAGTACTGTATAATTTGTATCCTTAATCTTATCGGCGGAGTTCAAAGTTTTCTCCAAGGTAAACCTTCCTTACCTCAGGGTCTTCGGCAAGTTCTTCAGCTGTTCCGGCTTTTAAAATATCGCCCTCAAATAGTAGGTAAGCTCTGTCGGTAATGGTAAGGGTTTCGTGAACATTATGGTCGGTAATAAGTATACCAATGTTCTTGTCCTTTAGTTTGGATACAATTGATTGTATATCCTCAACAGCAATAGGGTCTACACCAGCAAAAGGCTCATCAAGCAGTATGAATTTTGGCTCAAGAGCTAGTGCTCTTGCTATCTCTGTTCTTCGACGCTCGCCTCCGCTTAGCTGAATACCTAAACTTTTTCTTATTTTATGAAGCCCAAACTCGCTCAGCAACGATTCAACTTTTTCCTTTTGATACTCTTTGCTAAACTTGGTCATTTCAAGCACTGCCCTCAGATTATCCTCTACGCTCAACTTTCTGAAAACCGAGGCTTCTTGGGCTAGATATCCTATTCCACGCTGCGCTCTTCTGAAAACAGGCTCTTTTGTGATATTCTCATCATCCAAGTAAATACTACCTGCATTGGGTGTAATCAAGCCTACCATCATATAAAAGGTGGTTGTTTTTCCGGCACCGTTAGGCCCCAGCAAACCAACTATCTCTCCTTGGTTTACTTCAACTGAGGCTCCTTTTACAACAGCTCTTGATTTGTATTTTTTAACTAGGTTGTGGGTGTGTAGTTTCATGTTGTCCATGATTAGTTAATGGTGTAAAAGTACGAAAATTGAGGGAAAATCAGCTGCTTCTATTTTAAGTAGATAAAAATATCCTTCAAAACAATTTTACTAACTCCTCTCTATATGTTTCTGAATTTGTATTATGTGGCATTTAGAAATACTAGTGCATTTTAAAGTAATCCTCGACTTTGATTTTTACGCCTTTGTCAAGATTCTTCGCTGTGGTGTGAAAATTAATTCTTGTCGGAATGCTTGTAATGTTGCTTATCATAATCTGTTGTATTACTAACCAACATTAATTTAATAGGATATGGGTAAGGGTAACATTATTGTCATTTGAGTTGCCGGGAAAATTGATTCCCCCTTGCCTTGTAGGCAAGTTTAAAGAGTTATGTGATTTATTTATAGGTTGTAAAACCTATTTCCTGTTGAATGTGTAATGAGCAGCAGTATAATGCCCTTGACATTACCCTTATTTAATAGAGTTTGAAATACTGTAGTTGCAGGAACACCCATTGATTTGGCAATATTCAATATCAAAAAACTAAAATTATAGAACTCAATAAGACATGGAGGGTATTGGGAAACTTAAGTGTTAGGATGTTCTAGTAGAGGGCAGATAAGCAAGTTCTTGGAAAATAGTGATTAGTTCTTATACTTAATTAGGCTAATTTCATTCTAATGCTTGGATTAACTTTAGGGGCGACAAATTTTTATTTTTTAATAATAATTATTAAAACAATAGAGTTTTTTTTAAAAAAACTCACTAACGCTTGTTTTTTAAGTATTTTTTTCTATAACTTAGTCATGTAATTTTTTATTCTATAAGCTCTAATTAAACCTAAAACTTGTTCTATGAAAAGACTATGCGTATTCTTTGCATCGGTTGTGTTTGTGGGAATAAACTTCCTTCAAGCGCAAACTGTGCAAATTACCGGTACAGTTACCAGTACCGAGGATGGGATGTCATTACCTGGGGCATCCGTTATGGTTAAGGGAACAACTATTGGTGTATCCGCCGATCTTGATGGGCGTTATTCAATAGGTGTTCCACAGAATGCCACTACATTAGTGTTTCGTTCTGTTGGATATAAAGCAGTAGAGATCGAAATTGGTGGTCGTACTGTTATTAATGCTGTTCTTGAGTCTGAGATGTTTGGACTTGAAGAAATTGTTGTGACTGCACTAGGAATTAAGAAAGAGAAGAGAGCCTTGGGTTATGCAGTTCAAGAGATTTCTGATGAAGACATTGCTCGCACAGGTAATGCTGACCTCCTTGGTGCAATGCAGGGTAAAGTTGCTGGTGTTGATATTAAACCGTCCAGTGGTATGCCCGGTGCCTCTTCGCAAATTGTAATTAGGGGCGCACGATCGTTTACTGGAAACAATACTCCACTGTATGTAATTGATGGTATGCCGGTATCTTCAACAGCTCCGTATTCTACAGGAAATAGTGTAACGGGTGCAGACGTGGCCAATAGAGCCATTGATATTAACCCCTCTGATATTGAGAGTATTGATGTTTTGAAAGGACAGGCTGCTGCTGCGCTATATGGTATTCGTGCATCTAACGGTGTAGTAATTATTACCACAAAGAGCGGTAGAGGCAATAAATTAGGCAAGCCTATTGTTAGCTTTTCGCACAACAGTAACTTTGCTGTGGTTTCACGTAATCCCGATTTTCAACAGGTTTATGCTCAGGGTACAGACGGTGTATACAATCCCAACTCATCAATGTCTTGGGGGCCAAAAATTGTTGACTTACCTAATAGCCCAGGTTACGGGGGTAATACAGTTAATAAATATACCAATGCATGGGGCATGCAGGAAGGGAAGTATTATGTTCCTCAACTCGACCAAGCTGGTTTAAACCCTTGGGTTACGCCTCAGGTTTACAATAACTGGACAGACTATTTTGAAACGGGCTATACCATTTCAGACCATGTTAATGTTTCTCAAGGAACCGAGCAGGGGAGTTTTGCTGTTGGATTTAGCCATACCAATCAAGATGGTATTGCACAAGGGACAGGAATGACCCGTTATAATGCAAAAGCAAATGCCGAGAGAAAGTTAAACGATTATTTTAACGTTGGTTTTAGTAGTAACTACATTAAGAGTGATATTGATAAACTATCTGGTGCCAATGATGGGTCTTTAACTGGTGTTATAGCTGCTCCTTCTAGTTACAACCTTAAGGGGACTCCGTATCATATGCCAGGTAACCCTTATAAACAAATTTATTACCGTGGTGGTAGCTTTGATAACTTATACTGGGTGCCCCATAATAATACCTTTAATGAGAAAACTGAACGTTTTTTTGGAAACGCTTTTGTTAATTTTAACACTCAATTAGGAGAAGATACAGGTCTCAATATTCGTTATCAGGCGGGTGCTGATAATTACACTACACACCTACAGGATATATTTGGCTATGGAAGTAGAGGGGGCTCAACAGGTGTTATGGATAACTATGGCAGGTCGAATAGTGTTTTTAACTCGTTATTAACAGCCTCTTTTGATTGGCAAATTACAGATGACCTTGTGTTTGATGTAATGGTTGGAAATGAAGTAAATCAGCAAAGTTGGAAGACCTATACTCAGAGTGGAGAAGATTTTAACTTTGGTGGTTGGAACCATATCAACAACGCTAATATAGTAACAGCAAGTGAGTCTCAGTTCCAAGATCGTACAGTTGGTTTCTTCGGTAATCTTTCTTTAAACTGGAAGTCGATGATATACTTAAATGCAACTGGAAGGAATGACGTTGTTTCAACCATGCCCCGCGACGCTCGCTCATTCTTTTATCCTTCTGTTTCATTAGGTTTTGTTGCAACCGAGATTGAAGCAATAAAAAATATCACATGGCTATCGTTTGCCAAGGTTAGGTTATCCTATGCCGAGGTTGGCCAGGCAGGTAATTTTTACAATAATTTCTACTCAACCCCTTCATACGGTGGCGGTTTCTGGCTTTCAGGGCCAATTCAATACCCGATTGATGGAGTGAATTCTTATACTCCTTATGGTGTTCAGTATGATCCGAATTTAAAACCTCAGAATACTAAATCATACGAAGTAGGGGTTGATTTTAAATTTTTGAATAATAGGTTGGGCGTTGATTACACATTTTCAATGCAGAAGGTAACCGACCAAATCTTTCCAGTGCCTTTGGCAGGCTCGACAGGTGCATCTGAACTTATGATGAATGGGGGTTCTGTTTCAACAGATGTTCATGAGGTAATATTTTATGCTACTCCGGTGAAAACAAGAGATTTTCAGTGGGATTTGAGCGTAAATTATGCTAAAGTGGTTAACATGGTAGACGAACTTGCCCCTGGAGTAGAGAGTATTTTCTTGGGTGGTTTTGTTACGCCTCAGGTTCGTGCTGGTGTTGGTAGTACCTACCCAGTAATTTATGGTACATCCTATGTTCGCGATAATGACGGAAACATTGTGGTTGAGGATAATCCTGGAGCATGGAATCATGGTTTTCCAAAAATGGGCGAACCTGCTGTAATTGGCGAAGTCTCACCGAAATTTATCCTAAATGGGTCAACCAGTTTCACCTACAAGTCAGTTTCGCTTAGCGCTGTGTTTGAGTGGAAGCATGGGGGTGAAATGTATTCAGGTTCCAACGGACTAATGGATCTTTATGGTATGGCTGGAATCACAGAAGATAGGGATTCACCCTTTGTCTTTAAAGGTGTAAAGCCTGACGGAACCCCCAACGATATTACTAGGGGAGGACCACTTGATCCGTATGCACTTCAAGAGTTATATACTAACGTATTGTCAGATATTGACGAATACTATATTCATGAAAACTCATTTGTTAAGTTAAGGGAAATTTCGCTAAGGTATCAGTTGCCTAGAAACTTCTATAAAACCGTTAATGTTGGTGTTTCAGTGTATGCGCGTAATCTCCTTTTATGGACTGCACTCCGCAACCTTGATCCAGAAACATCACAAGGTAACAACAACATGGGAGGTTCGTTTGAGAGATTTACGTTGCCTCAAACAACTAGCTATGGTTTTGGAATAGACTTAACTTTTTAAACCCTAAAAACTAATGATTATGAGAAAAATATTTAGTATCCTGTTATCTGGACTCTTTGTGTTAGGTGTATGGTCATGTTCAGAGGACATAATGGATGATATTAATGCTAATGTGAACGATCCAACAGAGGTTGGATCGCACCTTATCATAACTGACGCAATGGTTACCTCTGCTTTTAGCGTTACTGGTAGTGACCTAGCATTTTATGCCGGTGTTTACATTGAGCATAATGTTGGGGTATGGAATCAGAGTTATGCTGCAGAGATTCGCGCAGGGGAACCCACAAGCTCTACTACCTATAATAATTCTTGGAATCAAATTTACGCTAATCTTTTTAACCTTAAGGATGTAATTCAGAAGTGCTCCGAGGGTGGTTCCGAAGAAGGAAATTACCACACTTTAGGTATTGCACAGATTCTAACTGCTTACAACTTGGCAATTTTAACCGACCTTATGGGTGACGTTCCTTGGAGTGAGGCTTTGCAGCCTGGTGTTGTATTTACACCAAAACTCGATAAGCAAAAAGATATCTATGTCGACATTATGACGTTTTTGGATGATGCAATCGAGAACCTTAACAAGGATAGCGATTTTCCTTCCTTAGGAGGGCAAGATTTTATCTACGGAGGTAAAATAGGTCTTTGGGAAAAATTTGCATATGGCCTTAAAGCTAGATATACAATGCGCTTATCGAAAATAACCCCAAAGTATGCTGATGTGATAACTTTTGCAAAAAAATCCTTTGAATCTGCTAAAGAGCAAGCCCAATTTGACTACAATGGGAAATCTACTCAAAGCCCATTCTATAGGTTTTTTAAGGATAGGGACTATTTTGGTGCTAGCAAAAGTCTTCACGATAAGTTAACCGAAAGGTCAGACCCGAGAGATACAATTTTCTTTACACCTTATCCTGGAACAGAAGGCTTAGAATTTGCACCAAACGGATCTCCAAAGCAAGCGCAAAAACTTTACAGTATTTCAGCAATCTCAACTATTACTGCCCCAACATACTTAATGAGTTATCATGAGGTGGAATTCCTTATAGCTGAAGCCGAAGTGCGTTTGAATAATGGGCTTCCTAACGCTGCCTCTGAAGATGCATTAAGAGCTGCAGTAGTGGCTGCTATGCAAAAGATAAATATTGGTATTGACGCAGATGATGCTGATGAGTATTTTGACGATTATGTTTTGGCTCTTTTCAATGCAAAACCCTTAGAGGAGGTGATGAACCAGAAGTATATTCCTTT
>CALGIR010000173.1 GCA_937915475.1 uncultured Bacteroidales bacterium | reverse complement strand
AACTCACGCTCAAGTGTTTTTCTACGCTTACTTTCCTGCTTCTCCTCAATAGCCAGCCTATTCGATTTTTGCTCTAACCATGATGAGTAGTTCCCTTTCCAGGGAATACCTTCTCCTCTGTCGAGTTCCAATATCCAACCCGCAACATTATCGAGGAAATAACGGTCGTGCGTAATAGCTATAACCGTTCCCTTGTATTTCTGTAGATGCATCTCGAGCCACTGAACGCTCTCGGCATCGAGATGGTTTGTGGGCTCGTCGAGCAGTAACACATCAGGCTCTTGGAGCAGCAAGCGACAAAGGGCCACACGGCGGCGCTCACCACCCGAAAGCACTTTAACAGGCATGTGGGGCTCGGGGCAACGTAAGGCATCCATTGCACGTTCTAGTTTTGAATCGAGGTTCCAACCATCTACGTTATCTATCTTCTCGGTTAGTTCACCCTGAAGGTCAACAAGTTTAGTCATTTCATCGTCGCTCATAGGCTCTGAGAACTTTGCGTTTACCTCATCGTATTGACGCATAAGCTGAGCCACTTCCATTACCCCCTCTTCAACTATCTCCCTTACCGTTTTTGTATCGTCTAACTTGGGTTCCTGTTCCAAATGACCAACGGAGTATCCCTGAGAAAAAACCACCTCGCCCTGAAACGATTTCTCGATTCCTGCAATTATTTTGAGAAGAGTGGACTTACCAGAACCGTTAAGACCAATGATGCCAATTTTGGCACCATAAAAAAACGATAGGTATATATTATTTAGAACCTTTTTGTGAGGTGGGTATGTTTTGCTCACCCCCACCATAGAAAAAATAATTTTTTCGTCGGCCATTGTATTGTATTAATTGTTATAAAAAAATCATCGTTAACAACTTACAAAGATAAGCCATTAACGATGATTGAGAAATGAACGGTTAACTATTTAATCTTCTTAAAATCTTTGGCTAAAAATCCATCGCCTCTCTTTTTACCAATCATATGGTAATCAAAATAGTAAAACTGATCGTCGCCAGCCCCAATTAATATTTTATAACAACGCGCTTGTAGGCGGGTGCCCTCTGGCCCTACCTTATGCAGAAAAATCACATTCTCATTCTTCTCTGCAATTGCCTGCTCAATATCATCAGGGTTAACAATACGTACAGAATGGGGGTATATTTTGCGAATAGCGGCTAAACCTCGTATACTTTTATCAATATCTTTTTCTAGTAGCCAAAGTTCTTTCTCTCTAGTTTCCTTCCTGTTTTTATTATAGTGCTGAAAAATATTCGATGAGATTAGTTTTGGATCATTATCAAGTAACCTGATATGGTTTTGTGCAAAACGCACAAGGCTTTCCATTTTATAGGTATAGCTATCCTCATGAACACTCGAGTAGCCTAAAGGTACTGAGCATATATCGGGCATATCAGTATGCCTTTGAACGCCAGAGCCAAGCACAACAGATAAAAAATGATAGGTTGCCTCTAGCCTATCACCACTAAACTTTACCTGCAGCTTAACCAAAAACGATTTTGATATGTCGTTCCTCACTTTCTCAAATTCTTCGGCTGTAATAAACTCGTATGGAGTTATGTCCCATGAACTCTCAACCGCTTTTTTAATCTTAAAATTGTACTCCGCCATTGGATTATCCTCAAGCACAACATAGGTTGTTGTTTTCAGAAATGTTTTTATATCCTCTGGGCGCGCAACGTACCTATCGGCAAAAGTTGTTATGGTAAGTACAACAAGTGCTAGTGTAATCGCTAATCTTCTCATAGTATCTTCATTTTATTATGTTTCGTTGTTAAGTTTAAACTGCAAATTTATATCTTTAGTACAATCATGCTACCACAATAATATAAATTCTTTCTGAATATGAAAGCGATTATTTGTGAATAATGATACATATGCATTTAACTGTTGAGGTGGATAGGAGTTGGAGCATTGAAAGTTTTTTTTGTATATTGCTAACCATATTAATGTGCTAAAACCCAATCTTTCATACTATGAAATTAGTTGATCCAAAGGACTTTAAAAAAGCAGCTGGGCTAAATACCGTAGGAGGCGATAGTATTGCAAAAATGCTCATGTACCTTTTAAAAATTAACAAGATTAATAAGGAGTACGCAAAGATTAATGACTTAGAAGGACTTGACTTTCTAGATTCTCTACTTGAAAATCTTGAGATAAACTACGAAATTAGCGCTGAAGAGCTAAAACGTATTCCAAAGGAGGGTTCATTTATTATTGTATCAAACCATCCATACGGTGGTATTGACGGTATTATTCTTCTAAAAATAATATCGGAAATTAGGCCTGACTTTAAAGTGATGGCCAATTTTTTACTACGCAGAATTGAACCAATCAAAGAGTACATTATTCCAGTTGATCCATTTGAAGGGCAAGCTCAAACATCAAGCAGCGTAGCGGGAATAAAAAATGCTCTGGCTCACCTAAGGGAAGGAAAACCTTTGGGAATTTTCCCCGCCGGAGAAGTTTCGACCTACTACAATACCGAATCGCCTGGAGTTGCCGATAAACAATGGAACGACTCAATAATAAAATTTATTAAAAAGGTTGAAGTTCCAATTATCCCCGTTCACTTTAAAGGCACAAACAGTAGGCTTTTTCACATACTTGGGCTAATTCACCCCATGCTACGCACGGCAAAACTACCATCGGAACTTTTTAACAAAAAGAATAAAATTGTAAAAATTAGGATGGGATTACCAATATCGGTTGCCGAGCAGAATGAATTTACTGACATCTCACGGTTCGGTCGTTTCCTTAGGCTCAAAACCTATGCTCTTGGATCGTCAATTGAGGTGCGTAAGTTTTTTAACTACAGGCATAAAGCCGAGCCTAAGCCAATGCAGATAATCGATCCTATTGATCCAAAACTTATCCAAAGCGAGGTTGAATCGACAATTCACGAATACTTGCTTTTTAAAAGTAAAAACTACTGTGTAATATGCGCACCTTCGGTTGAAATTCCCAACGTAATGACCGAGATTGGGCGCCTTCGCGAGATAACTTTCCGTGAGATTGGCGAAGGAACGAACCGTAAGATGGATGTTGACGAATTTGACCTCTACTACAATCAACTTTTTATATGGGATGAGGAAGAGAATGCCATTGTTGGTGCATATAGAGTTGGTAAAGGGAAAGAAATTATTGAACGCTACGGAAAAAAAGGGTTTTACACACAAAGTCTTTTTAAAATTGCCAATGGTTTTAATCCCATTCTTGAGCAGAGCATTGAACTTGGCCGCTCATTTATTACAAAAGAATATCAACGCAAACCATTGCCCCTATTCCTACTTTGGAAAGGTATTCTTTACTTCTTAATCAAAAACCCAGAATATCGTTATCTTATTGGCCCTGTGAGCATCTCGAACCAATTCTCGAATTTCTCTAAAGGTCTCATCATCAATTTCATGAAAACCAACTACTATGATAATGAGTTTGCCCGTTTCATCACCCCACGCAACACCTTTAAGGTGCCCGTTAGCAAGGATGATACCGAAATTATTTTTGAGAAGAGCAAAGATTTAAACAAACTAGACAAGTTTATTCAGGGTAACGAATCGGACATATTTAGAATACCTGTTTTACTAAAAAAATACATTAAGCTCAATGGCAAGATTATTGGTTTTAATGTCGATCCTAAATTCAATAATGCGCTTGATGGACTACTTATCCTCGATTTATTTGAGGTGCCAATCGAAACAATAACCTCGCTATCTAAGGAAATTAACGATAAATCGCTACTCGATAGGTTTAATCTCTCTGACTTTACTTTTGAAAGCGAAAAACATAAATAGCGACTAATATCGCCTTAAACATTTAACACAAAACGCTGTTAATATGGAGATAAAGTCGTTTTTTATAAAAAAACACAAACCAAAACAGTATCAAATAATGAAAACAAAAATTTTAATTGCATCATTTGTTGGGCTAACAACAATATTGGCAAGCTGTATGCAAAATCCACAGGGAGAAAAAGCCAAAACAGGAGAATCTGCAAAAATTGAGAAATTTGATGCTAAATATAAGCAAGATGTCGCCCCTAGCAAAATTAGCATCGAATGGCTTGGAACTAAACCAACCGGGACACATAACGGAACCATTAATCTAGAAAAAGGAGAGATTTACATTGACGAAGGCAAACTGCTTGGCGGTAAATTTATAATTGACATGAACTCAATTGTGATATTAGACCTTAAAGATCCAGAGATGAATCAGAATTTGCTTAACCACTTAAAGTCACCAGACTTTTTCTTGGTTGACTCATTCCCTACTGCATTATTCGAGTTCTCAACCATAACTCCCTTCGATAAAAATAGGGTAATCACCTACGAAACTAGGCCAACCCACGAAATTGAGGGAAACCTTACCATTAGGGGCATTACAAAAAACATCAGTTTCCCTGCATATATTGAGATGACCGACAGAGGGTTAAAGGCCACAACTCCACAATTTCTGATCAACAGAACTAACTGGAATGTGAACTACGGCTCTAAATCAATATTCGGCAACCTAAAGGATAATTTTGTCCATGATGAAATAGGGATAACCATTAAACTTTCGACCTACTAGGGTAAAATCCAAATAGGTTAAACCCAGGCATCAAGTCTGGGTTTTTTTATTGTCCGATGCTTAAACCAGTACAATGCAATCATATCAAAGAACTGCAGTAAAACATAACGCATACTATGAAACAGCTTATAATCATCTTTGCCTCAGCGTTCCTTTTCCAGAATTGCGCAAGCAACCACCCTACCGACCAGGAACTTTTGGAGAAAGCGAAAAAGTTACACTCTGAGTTTATTACCATCGACTCGCATACTGACACTCCCCTTATGCTTATGCAAGATGGGTTTAACATTTTTAGCGCTAAGGATAATAGCAGGGCTAAGGTTACGATTGAGTATATGGAAGAGGGTGGTCTGGATGTTGCGTTTTTTGCTGTTTATATTGGCCAAGACGAACGTACTCCAGAAAAGTATGAAGAAGTTCATCAAACTGCATTGGCAATTTTCGATTCAGTTCATTCCGCAATAGGCCGTTATCCGCAGTATGCAGCAATAGCAAGAAATGCAGACGATGCGAAAAGACTCAAAAACGAAGGCAAGCATGCCATATATATCGGTATAGAGAATGGATACCCAATAGGGAAAGACCTCTCAAAAATAGATGCCTATTACAACCTCGGTGCACGCTACCTAACCCTTTGCCACACATCGAATAATGACATTTGCGACTCATCAAACGACCCCATAGGCCCCGAACATAATGGTTTAAGCGACTTTGGGGAGAAAGTGATTGAAAGATTAAACCAGCTGGGTATGATGATAGATGTGAGCCACATCTCCGACAGCGCTTTCTTCCAGACATTAGATATTTCAAATACTCCAGTTATTGCATCACATAGCAATGCAAGAGCTATGTGTGACAATCCACGCAATCTAACCGACGAGATGCTATTGGCTCTCAAACAGAATGGAGGTGTTATTCAGATGTGCTTGCTAAGCAGTTACGTTAAACCCGACGAACCATACCCAGCACGCGACAGTGCCACGCTTGCTTTAAGCGAAAAATATGGAAATTTTAGAGGTTTAAACCCCGAAACACGCAGAAAAGCAATTGTAGAATGGTATGCCATTGATGAAAATTTCCCTCCCAAATTAGCAACCGTTTCCAATCTAGTTGATCACATTGATCATGTGGTAAAACTTATTGGAATTAACCATGTAGGCATTGGTAGTGATTTTGATGGTGGAGGTGGTTTAGCAGACTGCTATAATGCGAGTCAAATGCACATTATAACTGTTGAACTGCTTCGTAGGGGCTACTCCAATTCGGATATTAAAAAGATTTGGGGCGAAAATCTATTGAGGGTTTTTAGGCAAGTGGAAGACTTTGCACGAACCCAATAAAAAGCCATTAATCCAATTTATTCCTTATTTCCTACCTAAATTGGCATACCTTTGTGCCTAAAGCATACCTGATTTATTTTGTACAAAATGATTTTACTATGGTAATCCATTCTGCAGTATTTACAAAAAGTAGCCCAAAGGTTGAAGATTGCCCAACTCATAGCTTACCCGAATATGCTTTTATTGGTCGATCGAACGTTGGCAAATCATCGCTCATTAATATGATAACAGGGCTAAAAACCCTTGCTAAGGTTTCGGGAAAACCGGGTAAAACCCAGCTTATAAATCATTTCCTTATTAATGACAAGTGGTATTTGGTAGATTTGCCAGGCTATGGGTATGCAAAAGTGGCAAAATCGAAACGCGAAGTTTTCTCGGAGATGATCACTAAATACATTTTGGGTAGAAAAAACCTTCAATGCCTCTTTCTGCTCATCGACTCAAGATTAGAACCACAGAAAATTGACGAAACCTTCATAAACTGGCTTGGGGCAAATCAGGTTCCCTTTGTATTGGTATTCACAAAATCGGATAAGCTAAATTCAAACACCCTAACCAGTTCAATTGCCCGCTACGAAAAGCACTTGTACCAGTTTTGGGAAGAACTCCCACCAATGTTTACTTGCTCTGCGGTTACTCGTACTGGACGAGACGAAATACTATCATACATCGAAGAAATTAACGCAACAATGGATAAACAATAAATTTTCTTTCTATAAAACAAAAAACATAGCGTTTACTTCAGGCAAACTATGCTGTTAAACGCAACTGAAAATTTTATCCGCTCGTTAAATTGATTTAAGTTTGTACGCAAAATCCCTCTCATCATGCGGAAACAACATTGCATCAAATTTTTTACAGGAAGGAACTCAAACTATCTAGCAACAGAAATTGTTCGCCACTACGGTACTACCCTAGGAAAATCGTCAGTAACCGATTTTAGCGATGGCGAATTTCAACCCTGTTTCGAAGAATCTGTTCGAGGCGCAACCGTATTTATAGTCCAATCCACATTCCCGCCAACTGACAACCTTTTTGAACTTCTGCTTATGATTGATGCTGCACATAGAGCATCGGCATACAAAGTAGTAGCGGTTATGCCGTATTTTGGTTGGGCACGACAAGATCGTAAGGATAAGCCAAGAGTATCGATTGGTGCAAAAATGGTAGCAAACCTACTAAGTGCTGCTGGGGTTGACAGGATTATGACTATGGATCTACATGCTGATCAAATCCAAGGATTCTTTGATGTTCCAGTTGATCACATCTATGCATCGTCAATTTTTGTACCCTACATTAAAAGCCTTAATCTGGATAACATTGCTATTGCTACACCCGACATGGGTGGAGCAAAAAGGGCAAATGCCTATTCTCGCTTTCTAAATGCATCGATGATAATCTGCCACAAAACTCGCGAAAAAGCAAACCAAGTAGGTAACCTTACAGCGATTGGCGATGTAGAGGATAAAAATGTAATTATTCTTGATGACATGGTTGATACTGCTGGCACGCTTACCGCTGCTGCAAATATGATGATGGATAAAGGTGCAAGTAGCGTAAGGGCAATTGCAACACACCCTGTACTTTCTGGGCCTGCATACGATCGGATTGCCTCTTCGGCAATAAGCGAACTAGTTGTGTCCGATACAATCCCCCTAAAAAAAGGTGTGGACACAAGTAAGATTAAAGTTTTATCCGTTGCAGAACTTTTTGCAGATGTTATTGACAAGGTATACAACTATGAGTCGATAAGTGAAAAGTTTATCATATAGAGACTTAAAAATATTATCTTTTGGCAGAATTGGAAAGTGTAACTATATTTGCACCCCAAAATCCCCCCTCAGCATTAACTAATGGCGCAATGGGGAACTGACAAAAACCGAGGGGCAGTTCTGAGTAGCGTCTATT
>CALGIR010000172.1 GCA_937915475.1 uncultured Bacteroidales bacterium | reverse complement strand
CATCAAAAAAACCTCCATCAAGCGAAGTGGGCTCCGATATGGTTACTTCATTCGCTTCTGGGATATACTGCCACTTTGTTTTACCATCAAAGTAAACCTCCATTCCCATTAGGTCCAAAAAATAGCTTTTCCCCTTAAACTTTAAACTACCCTTGTGCATATCGGTAAACCCTTCCTGTAAATTTTCGAGGGTAAAAGTAAAATCAGCCTTAATCGACTCATAGGCTTGCATCTTTTCAGAAAACCCCTTTATTAAATCTTTTCCCAATGGGGCAGTTTGAGCAAAAAGCATATTAGTTCCCGCTAAAACACTCAGTAAAATCAATAGTCTCTTCATAATTCTATTTAATGAATTCGATACTCTCATTACGCTTTAGGCTCATCAAGCCCTTTTATAACATGTTCAAGCGACAGATCATCTTGGATAAGAACCTGCCTTGCCTTACTTCCTTCAAACTGGCCAACAATGCCAGCAGCTTCTAACTGATCAATAATCCTGCCAGCTCTGTTATAACCTATGGAAAACTTTCGTTGTATTAGCGATGTTGAACCTTGCTGATGCGAAACCAAGAGACGAGCAGCATCTTCGAAAAGATTATCGCGTTTGGTTAAATCAACAACAAGTGGATCTTCTCCCGTTTCATTAACATATTCGGGGAGCATAAATGCCGATGCGTAACCCTTCTGATTGCCAATAAAATCGGTTACACGCTCAACCTCCGGTGTATCAACAAAAGCACATTGTACCCTAACCAAATCGCTTCCAAGCGACACCAGCATATCACCTTTCCCTATTAGTTGGTTAGCGCCTGGCGTATCCAATATTGTTCTCGAATCAATCATGGATGTTACCCTAAAGGCAATTCGGGCAGGGAAGTTTGCCTTAATAACCCCAGTAATAATATTAGTTGTTGGACGCTGAGTGGCAATAATTAGATGAATACCCACTGCTCTAGCAAGTTGAGCAAGACGCTGAATTGGACCTTCAATCTCCCTTCCAGCAGTCATAATTAAATCGGCAAACTCATCAATAACTACTACTATATAAGGTAAAAACTTATGCCCCTTATTTGGATTAAGCCTACGAGAAATAAACTTTTCATTATACTCCTTAATGTTCCTAACATGTGCCAATTTAAGCACATCATAACGAGAGTCCATCTCAATACAGAGAGAATTCAGCGTATTAATTACCTTTTGGGTATCAGTAATAATAGCTTCGTCAGTATCAGGTAATTTAGCTAAGAAATGGCGCTCAATTTTATTGTAAAGAGTCAACTCAACCTTCTTAGGGTCAACCAGGACGAACTTAAGCTGCGCTGGATGCTTCTTGTACAAAAGTGAGGTAATTATGGCATTAAGTCCAACTGATTTTCCCTGACCAGTAGCTCCTGCCACCAGCAGGTGAGGCATTTTGGTTAAATCAACAACATAGGTTTCGTTGGAAATAGTTTTACCCAACGCAATGGCTAAATCGTACTTTGACTCCTGAAACTTAGATGACCTAAGAATGGAGTACATTGAAACTATCTCTGGGGTTTGATTTGGAACCTCGATGCCAATTGTTCCTCGACCTGGGATTGGAGCAATTATCCTAATTCCCAAAGCAGCAAGGCTAAGTGCAATATCGTCTTCAAGGTTTTTAATCTTACTAATGCGAACACCAGGAGCGGGAACAATTTCATAAAGTGTAACCGTTGGACCTACGGCCGCTACAATACGGGCAATTTGAATTTTGTAATTGCCAAGCGTTTCAACAATCTTGTTTTTATTGCTAAGCAATTCTGCATCTGAAACTGGAGCTTGTTTGTACTTACGATCTTCAAGTAGTTCGAGAGGTGGCCGCTGATATTTAGAAAGATCAAGAGTGGGATCGTAAAAGTCCTGATCTTCGGCTATAATCACTTCTCCCTCCTCCTCAATATGTCTCTCAACCTCTAACCCAACCCCATCATCATCAATAACTTCAACCTTCTGTTTATCCTTAGGCATTGACTCCTTAATAACTTCCTCACTACTATTATCAACTTTGATCTTGGTTTCAATGTTGTCCTTTATCTCATTTTCAATGGAAACTTCAACAGTAGGGGAATTTATATCACTAATATCGGGAACTGTAGCGTTGCTATTCTCAAAATCGAGTTCAGCCTCTTGGGTTGTGCTATGTCCAAAAAATGATTTTATGAACTCTAATGTTTTTTGTCCCCAACCCTTAAGTAAATGCAAAAAGTTATTATTAATGTAAATGATGTAAGCAATTGAAAGCACAATGAGCAAAAAAGCAGTTCCTGCTTTACCAATAAAAGCATTGAGCCACGATGAGATAAACAGACCATGTGCTCCGCCAAGACCACTACCGAGGTAACCATTGGTATCTTGAAACAAAAACCCAAGGATTAAGGAAACAAGAATAAGGCCTATAATACTTCTAAAGAAAGTTTTACGAAGGGGAAGTAAATTAATTTTCAGCAACTTAAGTCCTGCAATTAGAATTACAAAAGGTATTGCAAAAGAGGATATTCCAAACCATCGGTTCATAAACTGGGCAGCAAATGAGGCTCCAAGTTTACCTGCTATATTATCGACCCGTACCGATGCACTTGAAAATATGGATTGCCACTCAAAACTCTGATCCACCTTCCATGAAAACATGTACGAAAGAAATGCAATTGTAAGGTATATCGATAGAAGTACGGTAAATAATCCTATGGTGAACCTTATTCGCTCATCCTTTAAAAAACCTTTCTTTTGCTTTTTAGTGCTACTTGTTTTACTGTCGCTTTGCTTGGCCATTTATGATTAAATAGATTAAAAAAACCCCTACAAAGTAAGGGAATAATTCTGATTATAGGAAAAGCAAACCTAAGTAATGCTATTGCATAAGTTCGAAGATATCCTCAAGCGTATCCTCATCAATTTGCTCGTAACCTTTTGGTAAAATAAACTCGTCATCGGGTATCTCCCTCGATTTAATTGAGCTGGCAACTATTTGCATATTCTGCTTCATTAAAACCGCTGAGAATTTTAGCATTATCCCATCTATTTCCTCAAAAGGTGTATTCCTGTTAGGATTGTTTATTGCAAGTTCGTTTGTATAGAGTATTTCGAATGAATGCCCCAAACTATCGTTAAATGTTGCAATAGCCTTGGCACAATTTAACCCCATGAATACTATCTTTTCGTCGGTTTTTTGAATTGATATTGACGGCATCTCGGTGTAAGCGTATGGGTATCGACCATCATTTATAGATTCGCTTAAGAATATTTTTTTACCCAAGATTTTGATTAGCGTATAGACCTGATTCTCCTTATAGTTTTGAACCATGGAAAACATAAAACCACCCGACAATCCCTCAATTTTATTTATGGTATTGTTGTCCTTAAACTTCACAACCATTTTGTCAGGCCTAAGCTTTGGGTCATGCTTAAATGGTTGACCTTCATCGTAAATTATTGTATACTCAATAATGCCTTCACTAAATTCTTTATCTACCTTATAGCTTTTACAGCTAGATGTTGAGAGGGTTACTCCCAAAACTCCACAACAGAATAGCATAACCATAGTACGCTTAGATATTGCTATGGTTTTGGCAGACAGAAACAGAGTGTTTTTCATAAATTAAGTTATTACAATCTTCTAAATAATAAACGTAAATTTAACTTTTCATTTTAACTAATCGCTATCCGTTTGATAATAAATTTGATTGTTGTCCGACAATAACTTTTACAATAATCCAAAAGCCTTGCTTTCTCTAGACAAGTCGACTATATCTAATAGCTGGGACTTTGCCTCGGACCTCACTTACTTTATTCTCCTGAAAGCAGAAAGTAAGCAAAGAAGTTCAAGGCTCCGTCTGCCTCACTCGAAAAACTATGCGATGCCGAATGGAACACGAATCGTTTATCCCAAAATGTATGTTTTTATCGGACACGAGTGGTTGTTAATTTTGTTTGGCGGTAGGTTATGAGCTGGGTGCTTTAAAATGAAGATGTCAGAAATTATCTATTTTGCAGCTGATCCTCAATGCGCTCTACTTGCCACTTAATTGGCTTGCCTAAAAAATATCTGTTGTCGATGGTATCGTACCGGCAATCGCATGGCGACTCTATTTCCGCCATGGCAACCATACATACCCAATCCTCTCCGGATTTGGATCGGTAGCGCATTGTACGCCTAAGGGTTGAAGGGGATGGTTTTTTGGCTGAGGAGTAATCAATGAACGTGTGCATAGCATGAAGTAGAAGGTTAGATTGCCTAGTATTCAGCCCTTTATCTTGTTTAAAGTACCACTCAAAGGATTTAAGTTTACCCTGACTAAAGATGATATTTATACCCATTGGCATATGGGGTTGAACCGCCAGTTTAAAGACAACGCTGTCTTCCTTGCTCCAGTCCCTAAGGTAGGTATGCTGTTTTTTTGTCAAATTCTTCCAACGAAAATTTTTTCTTAATAGGATGTTTTGGTTTAAGAGGTCTCGCATATTGCAAAATCGAAAGTTTAGGCTGTCATCCATAGATGGGCAGGAGTAAAAGCGGTCAATGCTGCAAATGAAAATGGAGGGCCACCGCAGGGTAGCCCTGGTGAGTACGCGCACTGTACCCTGTAGCTCAGATTTCTCGTCTGTTTTAGGGTTTTCCATCCGTATGGTGAACCTGTAGTAAATAGTGGTATCTATATTCTTGTAGAGTTCGTGCGCCTCGTTTCGCAGACGTATAAGGTGTTTCCTGGGATTGTACCCTTTGGCTACGATTACCTCCTCTATTTGGGCTTCTTTGGTAAGGCTTATGGTATTGGGGATGTCCTGCTGTAGAACCACAACCGTATCCCTATAGCCTAAGCGATGGCAGGTTAACAGGGATATGGATGGATTAAGGTAGATCACACCCTGTTCGTTAGAAATGGTGGTATTTCCCCCTTTAAAATGGACAATCACATCTTCAATGGGCTCACCCGTTTCATTGGTAAATGTGATAATCCTTTTCTCTTGGGCAAGGGTGTTCAAGCTAACCGAGAAGAGAATAGTGATAGAGATAAAAAAGATGTTTATCAAGTGTTTCATAGTATAGCATGTTAATTTAAACCATGGCAAGCACTGTTATGCACAGTGCTTGTCATGAAATGGATTAGATAACCGTTCGATTATACGCTTGCTGAGGCATGAGAAGCATTATCAATGGCATCATCAATATCCCATGTTAAAGACCATCCGTCTGTGCTAATCGTTATGCTGGCACTGGACACAAAACCCCAAACATCTGAAGCAGCCCTTACAATCCAATTCCAGAATCCTCGTTCAGGGTAATCCTCGGCGTTTCGAATGAAATTATGCCATAGGTGGGCAGGGTTTGAGAAGGCCTCATGCCAATACCGGTAGGTTTCTTTGGCCAGATAGCATTGAGCAACAAAAAAACCAAATTCATTAGCCAAGCCCATTTCTTCATCCAGTTTAACTGGGTACTGGTCGTATGTAAGTTTAATTAGGCTTTCTACATTTGAATCAAATTGATCCGGCGTTGTATGTTGTCCTTGTTTTGCGATTGCTAAAGCATTGTTAAACAGGACTTCCAACTGTTCAACTAGCATAAGGTACTCTTCGCTGGGATTCCAGTCCTTACTCTTTGTCAGCAGCATGCGAGCAGGCGTTTCGCCATGAGCAATGGGAAGTATCTCGCGAATCATTTTTTCTGCATCTTCCCAAGCAGTTGTTGTACCAAGGAATTCGTTGGCGAGCTCAAACCTTTCTTTTTGAGACATGGTGGTGATATCACCATGAGTTGCTACATATTCAAGGCAGTCGTTATGATATTCCGCTTTTTTCAGGAAATAATCATTGTACTCTTCACTTTTCGAGAGTTCTTTTTTTAAGTCATCACTTTTTGAGCAATTGCTAAATACAAAAACTAAAGCTACCAAAATGGCTAGCGTTGCGATAAAAACAATAGTTTTCTTCTTCATTTTTCGTTATATTTACATGTTTTACAATCTGCGCGGCAACCAACCTTATCCAGAGGTTTTATTAAGGGTTGCTGCGCTTTTTTTGTCCCTTAGGGTGTGGGTAACCCCACCTTACTTTTTGCGGGGCTTAGGTTTCCCCCTTACTTTTTTCGAAACGCTCTATTTTTTGAGCGTTACGCCTTGCAACCATTGCCTTGCAGCGGCTGCTCGGGTGTTGGTTAAGCTAG
>CALGIR010000171.1 GCA_937915475.1 uncultured Bacteroidales bacterium | reverse complement strand
GTGCTGCAGCACAGTTTGGTATATTTGGAGCCTACGCTATTGCTTTAGCATTAGGTTTTACTGGTGCCGAGGCGGGTGCCATAGGTATTATTGGGGGTGCTGATGGACCAACTGCAATTTTTATTAGCTCAAAATTGGCACCACATCTTATGGGTGCAATTGCCATATCGGCATACTCGTACATGGCATTAGTTCCGGTTATACAACCACCCCTAATGAAACTTCTTACCACCTCAAAAGAGCGCGTAATAAGAATGAAGCCACCACGTACAGTTAGTAAACTAGAAAAGATTCTTTTCCCAATCATTGGTTTCATGCTCACCGCTTTTGTGGTTCCAAGTGGACTGCCTCTTCTTGGTATGCTTTTCTTCGGAAATCTTTTAAAAGAAAGTGGAGTAACCAAGCGCCTTGCTGAAACAGCTCGTGGTCCAATAGTTGATATTGTTACCATTTTACTAGGCTTAACGGTTGGTGCATCAACTCAAGCCAGCGTTTTTCTTAATACTTCGTCGCTACTAATTTTTGGACTAGGTGCGCTCTCATTTATTATTGCAACAACTGCGGGAGTTTCATTTGTTAAGTTTATGAACCTGTTCCTAAGTAAGGATAATAAGATTAACCCGTTAATTGGTAACGCTGGGGTGTCAGCAGTACCTGCCAGTGCCAGAGTATCACAAATGATAGGATTGGAATACGATAAGACCAACTATCTGCTTATGCACGCCATGGCACCTAACGTTGCAGGGGTTATTGGTAGCGCTGTTGCAGCAGGTATTCTTCTTAACTTTTTATACTAGTACATACATATATTTAGTGAAAACCGACAGAAAACTCTGTCGGTTTTTTTATATTTACATTTTAAAGTTTTCAATAGCAAACAGTTTAAGCGGCGATTAAATGACACGTAAAGAACGATACCAAAAGGTTATAGACTATTTTAAAAAGAATATGCCCGTTGCCAAAACCGAGCTAAGCTATACTAATACGTATGAGCTAATTGTTGCAACAATCCTCTCGGCCCAATGTACCGACAAAAGAGTAAATATAATTACTCCGCCATTCTTCGATAAATTCCCTACACTCGAAGCACTAGCCGTAGCACAGCAAGAAAACGTATTTGAAGTAATCAAATCCTGTTCATATCCCAACAACAAAGCAAAAAGCCTTGTGGGCATGGCCAAAGGGGTTATGGAACGATTTAACGGGGAAATACCAAAGGATTTAAACGATCTGCAAACCCTGCCAGGAGTTGGCCGTAAAACAGCCAATGTGGTTGCTTCTGTTGCATTTAACACGCCAGCTATTGCCGTTGACACACATGTTTTTAGAGTTGCAAAACGAATTGGATTAAGCCACAATGCCAAAACACCACTGGAAACCGAAAAGCAGCTAATGCAGTTTTTACCAAAGGATCTTTGGGCTATTGCTCATCATTGGTTTATACTCCATGGACGTTATATTTGCATTGCCCGTAAACCCAAGTGCCCCGAATGTGGGCTAAAGGAGTTCTGCAAATATTATAAAAACAAGGTAAATAAGGATGTTTAACTTTTGGGAGAGTAACTCTGTTTTCCTCCTTTAGCACATGCTTAACTGCAGTACGAAAAGACATTAGGTGTCAAACAATCAAATACTTGGAAACATTCCTAGCTGTTATCTAAATCTTGCCATATTAACGCTGCCGCTCCAATAATAGCAGCATTTTCACCACTCAAGCCCGAAGGGAGTAACTGTACCTTATCTCTAAAAACTGAGAGAAGGTTCTTTTCCATATGCCTTTTTGTTGGCTCAAAAATCAGCCTGCCCGCATTACTCAAACCACCGAAAAGGAAAATTGCCTCAGGACTCAGAATTGCAACAACATCGGCGAGTTTCATGCCTAAAATTGCACCCGTGTACTCAAAAGCCTCTAGCGAAATTGCGTCTCCATGTTCGGCCAGATGCCCAATTTGCTTTGCCGAAATCTGATTGTACGAATAGTTGCGCAAAGCACTAGGTTCATTGGAGTCGGCAAGGAGTTTAAAAGCAGTTCGCCTTAACCCCGGAGCAGAAACATAGGTTTCTAAACAACCCAATTTTCCGCATCCACATTGCCTCCCATAGGCCTTTACAGCGGTATGGCCAAGTTCACCAGCAAAGCCATCGGAACCTAGCAATAGTTTACCATCAACCACAATCCCACTGCCCAAACCAGTACCAAGCGTAATAACAATGAAATTCTTCATCCCTTTGGCTCCGCCATAAAACATCTCGCCTAACGCCGCTGCATTGGCATCGTTGGTTACAATAACAGGAACTTTAAGATACGACTCGAGCTCACTTCCCAAGGGCAGCGACCCTTTCCATTTGAGGTTTACTGCATCAACAATGTTCCCAGTATTATAGCTTCCATTTGGAGCACCAACCCCTACCCCAACTAGTGAATAATCGATTGACTGCGATTTTATTAACACAGATATTTCCGAAGCTAACTGTTCTAAAAACTTATCGAAAGTGCTATGAGATTGCGTTGAAAATGAGGTCTGCACAACGCATTCGCCATCTTTGGTCACCAACCCAACCACGGTGTTTGTTCCACCAATATCTACTCCCGCAACTATGGTCGTCATCTTTAATATACTTGTTTAAATATCATCCTTGCTCTTAAGCATAATGGTGATATCGTCTTGAAATATCGAAAATAATTGAATTTTGAAGATAGAGCAAAGGCAAATGCTGAATATTGACTAAAGCCCAATGGTTGGTCACAAACATCACGTTACTCCTTTGTAAGTGCCTGAAAAACCTCTTCCATTTGCATCGATTTTTGCTTAAGCGTAATAACCGTTAGCTTATGCTCTGCACAAAAGGTAAATATGCTTGCCCGTATATCATCTGCTTTAGTAGTACTCAGAAGCCAACTGGCTTTCTTTAACATCATTAAGCAATTCGATGTGAACACTTTGCCCCATAATGCTTTGACTCTTCAGAATATTTTGCGTTGAATCGTTGGCAATTATCTTTCCCTTGTTAATAATCATCACACTGCTACAGATGGCCTCAACCTCCTGCATAATATGTGTAGAGAGAAGCACTGTCTTCTCCTTACCAACATCTACTATAATTTTCCGAATTTCAACAATTTGGTTGGGGTCGAGACCGCTTGTGGGCTCATCGAGAATTAGCACCGGTGGCCTATTAAGTAGAGCCTGAGCAAGACCAACACGCTGCCTAAAGCCCCTCGATAACTGGCCAATCTTTTTATTCTGTTCGTTTCCAATGCCAGTTAGTTCTATGAGCTCGTTTACCCTGCTAACCCCAAAACGACCTAGCCCATAAATTTTCGCTACAAAACAAAGATACTCCTTAACATACATATCGGTATAAAGCGGATTGTTCTCGGGCAGGTAGCCTATAAATTTTCTAAAATCTTTAGTCCCATCATTTACTGATACTCCGTTCACCTCAACCTCGCCTTCAGTTGGTTTTAGGTATCCAGTAATAATTTTCATCATGGTTGATTTGCCTGCACCATTGGGACCAAGAAACCCTACCACACTTGACGTTGGAACAGAAAACGAAACGTTGTCAAGCGCCTTTTGCTTTCCGAACAGCTTAGTTACTCCCTTTACCGATATTGACATGCCAATAGACTTATTGTTAACCCATTTTAATTGTTGTTGCGCTACTCATCTACCTCTTCATAATCAACATAATCGCCAACATCCTTATCAACAATCTTCTCCTTTTGAGCTGTTTTACTCACGTAAACATCACCCTCGGCTCGTTGCTGCTTTTGGTTTTGTCCGCCACCATACTTATTCTGAAAGCGTTTAAGGAAAACCCCTGCAAAAAGCCTAAACACATATCCTAGCAAAAAGATAATGAGGAAGAATATAAAAACAAATCGAATTAGAAACATTTACTCCTGTTGATTTAAGTTGTGGTTAAACCACAAAATTATGATATAAGTGGTTACGCTCAAGCTAAAAAATGGTAAAAATCTACTGCACAGCATAATTAAGCACATATCCGGTTGATGAACCTGCAATTAGGTTAAACGTAGATTTTGAACCAGCAAACCTACCAATGCTGAATGGCGTAACCCCATTTAGGGGAAATCCTTTATAAAGACTCCCATCCCCGTTTATCAGATATATCTGTGACGATTCTGCGCTTACAACACCCAGTTTCCTATCCCTTGCACTAAAATGAAAATAGATAACCGTTGGTAGCATAGTTTCCTTAAATTTTTGCGAGAATAGCTCCTTCCCCTTCTGGTTGTAAACGCTTAACTTATTACCATCAAGGAAAATAAAATCATTATTACCATCCCCATTCACATCCTGACAATCGAACACATGATTGCTGCTAACCCTTTGTATTGCTTTTGATTCAACCTTTCCATCCAAATAAATATATTTAACAACCCCCAAGCTATCGGTTGTAACAAACCGTGCCGATGATGACGAGGCCCTATCGAGAACTATGGCAGCATTATCGGCCTTGGTGAAAAAGTCAGATATCTTAATCCTCGTATCCCCTTTGCGGTCGAGAATATACAATCGGTTGGCATCGGCAAAAACAATATAATCGCGTGCGCCTGCCCTAAGATGCTGTATTTGCTGTCTTACCTCTCGCTCAGAGCGGTCGAAGTCCCACCCTGATACAATGTTCCCTAATCGATTGTACACATATACCTTTCTATCCTCACCGGCAATAAAAAACCGATAGTTCCTATTGTTATCGTAATCGAACACAGCAACCGGATTTGTTGCAGGCGAAAGGAGCGTAACGGGAAAGCCCTCGACATTGTTACCATTCCTATCGACCATATGAAGCGATGTTTTTGTGTTGAAAAGAAGTTGTAGTTTGCCGTTACGGTAGGCATCAACCTGGAGCACTTCGCCCATAATTGGTCCTGGCAACGGGCGCTTCCAAAGCACACGCCCCACCTCATTTATTAGGTAGATATTATTGCTGTTATCCTGTACAAATATCTCGCGGCCCTGCGTGTTGTGGTTAATCACCAGCTGAGGCTTAATGCTAATGCTTGTGTCTAATCTGGTTTCCCATACGGTTTGGGGTGAATCGTAGGTATAGGGCGAGTACCTTGCGTACACGTTGTGATACACCATACTTTTACCGCCTGTAAGCTGAATGGCCATTCCCTGTATCCGTCTCATTGCATCCGCTCTGGAGAGTATTCGTGCTGCGGAACGTGGGTTTAGCATCAGGCCATACAGCATTTCTGCTTTACCTGGATTAATGTATGCAACAAAATTTGACTCGGCCGTTAGCCCCTGCGAAAATTCTCTGTACGATGGTTCCAACGCAAGTTGCTTGTTGTGGATTTTGGCTAACACTAAACGGGAGAGAGCCTTAAAGGATGACCCAAATACCACATATGAATCGATAAAGGTGAAATACGAATCGTTGGCAGGAGAAAAAATATCGCCAAATAGCTCTTGGTGCATACCCGCTTTGGGCAGCCTATAAATCTTAACCGATTTACCTCTATCGATGGTAAAGGTCTGCTCAAAACTCGAAGTTGAGACCCTTTGGCTTTTTGCGTAATCCTCAATTATTTTATCGAATTCCTGTTTTGCTTGGCTTTGGCTTTTAACCCTAGTTGCCACAAACCAGCTGCTCCCATAATCCTCTCCCTCAAACGGTATGAATGCAAGCGCAATCTCTTTATCAAAAATATTGATGTAAAGTTGCTCCACGTTACACCCAAGCTCACTGTTGTACTTTTTCAACTCTGCTTCGTGGGTTCTGCCCTTACCACTGGATGTGATAAATTGCCGATATGAGCTGAAATATGTTTGTAGGTTTGAGATGCCTAAATAAACCATTGCTGCTGTTTGTGTAGGAAGAACGTGGTGAACACTCATCTCTACAGGCTTTTGCTTGGTAAACACCTTAAGAAATGTATTCACAGAATCGGGAACTTGAGCAAAGCCATTCAGAAAAAACTCGTCGTTTTTAATGGTCAAATCCAGTTCGCTCCAACGACCAACTTTGGTTAAACTAAGCGCTGCCTCTCTATGCCCGGAGTGGATATGCTGCAAAAAGATATTAGGCAAACGAGCATAGTTTACAAATAAATTAGCAACAACTCGTGTACCTGCAGTATGGTAGGCCTCCATAAAGTTCGCATTATCAACTAACGAGACTTTGCTGCTCAACTGACCAAGCGCCGAC
>CALGIR010000170.1 GCA_937915475.1 uncultured Bacteroidales bacterium | reverse complement strand
ATATAAGAGCTGCTCGAATTCTTTCAAATCAACAGGAACCTCCTCAACAATAGGTGTAAATGAGCAAAGAGTGCTAGGCTGAGCTAAAAAATCGGTATCGACCCCTTTCTCTTGTGGCATGGCAAGTCTATTGGGCTCCATAATTTTTGTTGATATAACGGCACCATGAAACATTGAGATTGCATCCTTACTCGTAACGCAATCTGTTTGAATTACGAGCCTCCACTCCACCGCATTATCATTTAAACGATTATCAAATTCTAATAGCGACATCACCCTATTGGCCAACAAGGTGTAATAGTTTGTAATCCAGTCATCCTTTTTAATAGGGTATCCCGTAAAAACTAAATCTACTGTAATTGGGTGCCTATTATTATTAGCAGTTTGCACCTCGTTCTGTATAGTAGCACTTGCATAGCCAAAATCGAGAACAATGCTGCGAGACGATTCCACAAACTCATAAATAGGAACTGAATCTATTTCGATATTCGAATCGAACCATTGAGCATAATCAATTGGACTTGCTAAAATACCCTCGCTAAATCTCTCTAGATCTTGCTGACAATAAACATTACCGAACAAAACATGGACTAATGTCCACACTATTGTTAGCCATTTAATTGTTTTCAAAACATATAGTTTATCGTGTAGTTATAATGATTTCAACTTCCTAAGTTCGCCAATTGACAAATAAACAATAACATACAAGTAAAGTATCACGAATAAACCGCCTAAATATAATTGCCAAGTAGTCAGTTAAACTAAGATTCTGGAAATAATATTTTATATTTGTAAAATTACAAAGTAAATTGGAATGCTAACATCAAAAACACTAACCTTATGAAACGTTTATTACCACAAGTTCTCCTTTTTACCTTTATGTTTCACATTACAGGATGCAGTCAGGAAACAGTTATTAAACTTCCACAGCCTCAAAAAAATGGAGGAATGCCGCTTATGGAAGTCCTACAAAAGAGAAGTACATCGAGGGAGTTTTCATCAAAGGAACTTGAGCTACAAACCCTATCGAATTTGCTTTGGGCGGCAAATGGCATAAACCGCCCGGCAGATGGACTAAAAACCGCCCCCAGTGCAGTAAACTGGCAAGAAATTGATGTATATATCAGCTTATCAAAAGGAGTTTACGTTTACAATGCCCTCGAAAATCAACTTGAATTATATATGAAAGATGATATTCGTGAAGCAACCGGCCTTCAGCCCTTTGTAAAGGAAGCACCTGTTAACCTAATATATGTAGCCGATTTTAGCCGCATGGGCGATAGGGACGAAACAACAAAGCACTGGTATTCCGCTGCCGATGCTGCCTTTATTGCTCAAAACGTTTACCTTTTCTGCACTTCGGAAAACTTGGCTGCCGTTGTAAGAGGAGCTGTTGACAAAGATGAGCTTAAAAAAACCATGAAACTCCCAGAACACAAGCACGTAGTCCTATGCCATTCGGTAGGATACCATCCTGAATAAACACACTGTTTGTTAAATCTAATAACTCCGCTTGCATATATAGACTTGCGGAGTTTTTTTTGTAAACAATTTCAAGCATTTGATGTTTTTGTAATAAAAGGTACTTGCTTTGAAAACAGAAAAACATATCTATCCAGTTACAGGAATGTCATGCGCAGGATGCTCTGCCAGCGTAGAAAGTATGCTAAAAAGCCAAGAGGGCGTAGCAGATGTAGGAGTTAATCTTGCAAACCAAACTACTTGGGTTGTATTTGACCCGCAGCAAATTAAACCGCAGCAGCTCCAACAGGTAATCCGCTCCATTGGATACGACTTGCTTATTGACCAAGAGGGAAAATCGGAGGAAACCGATAAAATTCGCAATCGCGAATCAGCAATTATGCTTAATCGAATGATTTGGGCAGCCATACTAACCCTCCCCGTATTTGTTATGGGAATGTTCTTTATGAGGTGGCAATACACACCAATCCTATCATTAATCCTCTCAACCCCCATTATTTTCTGGTTTGGTCGTGGTTTTTTTATTAACGCATACAAGCAGCTTACCCATTTTAAGGCCAACATGGATACTCTGGTTGCGCTCAGTACTGGCATTGCATATTTCTTTAGCCTTTTTAATACATTTTACCCAGAGTTTTGGCTAAGCCGAGGACTGGAGCCACATGTGTACTTCGAGTCGGCTTCAGTAATCATAACCTTTATTTTGCTTGGTAAATGGCTTGAAGAAAGGGCAAAAGGAAAAACATCCTCTTCAATTCGCAAGCTAATGGGCTTGCAGCCCAACACCGTAATCGTTGTTGATGGCGATAAGCTATCGGAGGTAAAAATCTCGGAGCTTATTAAAGGTCAAATTGTGCTAGTAAAACCCGGAGGCAGAATTCCTGTTGATGGTGAGGTTGTTGATGGCTCTTCGTTTGTTGACGAAAGCACCATTACTGGTGAACCCTTGCCCGCCGAAAAAACTTTAGGAAGTAAGGTATACGCAGGGACCTCTAACCAAAAAGGCTCGATGAAAGTGAAAGCCCAACAGGTTGGCTCCGAAACCCTACTCAGTAGGATAGTACAGATGGTAGAAGAAGCACAAGGCTCCAAAGCTCCAGTTCAGAAGTTGGCCGATAAGGTTGCAGGCATATTTGTCCCGGTTGTTATGGGAATTGCTGTTCTGAGTTTTGTTGCATGGTTCATTTTGGGTGGAGAGCAAGGAACTGTGCATGGTATTTTGGCCCTAGTTACCGTACTTGCTGTTGCTTGTCCGTGTGCACTTGGCCTTGCTACACCAACGGCCATAATGGTTGGCGTTGGAAAAGGTGCCGAAAACAATATCCTAATTAAGGATGCCCAAAGCTTAGAGATTGCTCATAGGCTAAACACCGTGGTGCTCGACAAAACTGGAACAATTACCGAAGGTAAGCCATCGGTTACAGATGAGTATTGGAATCCGAAAACTGAGAACAAGGATGAATACAAAAGCATACTTATTGCAATTGAAAACCAGTCGGAACACCCATTAGCCCAAGCAATAACAACGCATCTCGCTAGCGCAAAATCTGAATTGGTTAACATTGCAAACTTCGAGGCAATTGCGGGCCGTGGTGTAAAAGCATCAATCAACGGTAAGGATTATTATGTGGGCAATGAGGAACTCATCATTCAGAAAAACGTAGCAATGGCCGATGATGCGAAAGCACAGATTGACCGCTGGGAAACCGAAGGCAAAACGTGCATTCTCCTTGCCGACAGTAATCAATTGATTGCTGCATTTGCCATTACAGATAAGATAAAGGAAACCTCTAAAAGGGCAATCCAATCGCTTTTGGACATGGGCATTGAACCCATTATGCTAACTGGCGATAACGAAGGCTCGGCCCGTATTGTGGCAAATAAGGTTGGAATTAAGAACTACTCGGCCTCAATGCTCCCCGCCGATAAAGCAAAGCGTGTTGAGCAACTTCAAAAAAACGGGCAAATAGTAGGTATGGTTGGCGATGGAATAAACGATTCGCACGCGCTGGCACAGGCCGACATAAGCATTGCCATGGGCAAAGGCTCCGATATTGCCATGGATGTTGCAAAAATCACCCTTATGTCCTCCGATTTGAACCAGATACCCTCAGCCATCAAGCTCTCGAAACTTACCATGCGAACGGTTAGGCAAAACCTATTCTGGGCATTTATCTACAACATTATCGGCATACCCTTAGCTACTGGGATACTTTACCCAATTATTGGTTTTCAGTTCGACCCTATGATTGCAGGCATGGCCATGGCCTTAAGCTCAGTATCTGTTGTTAGCAATAGCCTAAGACTAAGAAAAATTACCATTCAGTAACTTAATTGTAAAAAAGCCTAATTTGATGAGCTAAACTCACAGTTGTAGCATTAACTCTTGCTGTCCTTGTAAAAGAAGTGTCTTTTACTGCCTGCTTTTCTTACATCCTTCCCAGTTTTCTCATAAAGCCCGACTCTAGTTCCCATAGACCAGGTTCAGGACATACGTTGTTTTTATAAACTCAGATATTAAAGGTGTATACAATAGTTTTTAGTTCTCCATTGCCACATCTGTTTTTTATTTCTTTTTAAGAAATTATATCCCTATAAAACAGAAAGTTAAGGATAAAAAGGCTTAAATTTGAAGATGCCAGTACAATGTTTTCCTTTGCTTGCAGGAGGAAAAATAAAATATATGGAATGATCTGACATCATTACCTCAAAAAAATCTGCAATAATGAACGGCTATTATCATATAGGAGATTGGAATTTTAAATTATTATAGCAGCCACGGTGATTAAATACAACTTTTTGGATAAAAAAAATGTTTATACAGCACCTAACAGCCACACATGTTAAAATACTTATTACGCTTTATTTTTGTATCCGCACTCTTTTGCGTTCAACCTGTATTGCTTCTTGCTCAGAACAATTATGAAATACGTAAAATAAGCTTTAAGGGTAACAAAACGCTCAATAAAGATTTTCTTTTGGAGCGCATGGCCATGAAAGAAGTTTCATGGTTCCAAAAAACAATTATCAGGAAAGAACCCCATCTATATAGCAATGAACTGATAAATCTTGATCTAGAAAGATTAAAGCGCGTTTATCAGTCGGAGGGGTTCCTTGATGTCAGTGTTAACCTTCGACCGTTGGAAATTAACAAAAAGAAAGAAACCATAAAGCTTACCATTGAGATAGAAGAGGGCAAACCAGTAGTTATTGACAGTATTAGCTTTGAATTGACTAGCGAGGCCAATAATGTTAAAATGGATTCCCTCACTAAAAGGGTTTTGCGCAAAATCAATCTAGCCCAAGGCAACCGCTTTAGAGACGATGCACTGATGGACGACATCATGATAATAGAAAATGCCTTCAAAAACATGGGCTATGCCTATGCCTCTTCTTCTTACGATCTATACCTCCGCCCTACTCAGCGCCTTACTGGTATTCATTATCTTATCAATCCAGGGCAATTGTCATACATTGGTTCCACTAGTATTGAAGGGAATAAGCATGTAACAGAAAAATTTATTCGTAAGCAACTAAAATATAAAGAAGGAGATCTTTACAATCGCTCATTATTGGAAAAAACCCGTAAAAACCTCTACTTTTTACAGATGTTCCGTGTGGTTTCGGTATTGCCACAAATGGGCAAAGACTCTTTGCGCAACCCAATACCTGTAAAACTTTACGTTGAGGAGGCACCCCGCCTAAACGCACGGGTAGGTCTAGGTTACGGAACAGAAGACAAGTTTCGCACATTTTTAGACCTCACCTATCTTGGATTCCTAGGTGATGCACGACGCCTTAACTTACAGGTAAAACATTCCGAAATACTCCCTTATTCGGTGAGTTTACGCTGGATTCAACCCCGTTTTTTTAGCGCTCGCAGCACAATTGAGCTTAACCCCTACCTAAACCGCACCAAAGAACCCGGATACGACACCAAAACTTATGGTTTGAAAGTGCCCCTTGGTTACGAATTTATCCCACGATGGAATGGCCTATTCACCTATTACTTTGAAAATGTAGAACAAACCATAGAACCCAACGACCCAGATTTCATAGAACAAACCTCCGATAAATTCCCATACAACAAATCAGGAGTTATCCTAGGTACGAGTTTTGATAACTCAAGACCCCAATTTTCTCCAACAAAGGGAAGCAATGTATCATTGGCCTTTAAGATGAACGGATATATTTTTGGTGGCGATTTCAGCTATACCCGTTTATGGGCTACCTTTCGTACCTATCAACAAATAGGAAGTTTTACTCTTGCCTTTAAACTAATGGCAGGAGGAATCAACTCATCCGATTTCAGCAAATTTATTCCTGTGGAAGATAGATTTTATTCTGGAGGAAGCACCTCGGTGCGAGGATGGAACCGCGCACAGAGGTGCTTCCTCCAGAATAAAATCAGCCCCAGAGGCGGAAGCAGTATGCTTGAAACTAGTTTAGAGGTTCGGTTTCCCTTGTTCTGGCGCCTGAGTGCTGTGGCTTTTGTAGATGTTGGGAATACTTGGCTACAAGAATACTCCTATCATTTAAATGAACTTGCTTATGCCGTGGGGCCAGGACTTCGTATTAAAACACCCATTGGGCCGGTACGTTTTGATGTTGGATTTCCTGTATGGAATAAAAAAAAGAGACCGCAATTCTTTATTAGTGTTGGACAAGCCTTTTGAACTAATTATAATAAGAAAAACTTAAATGAGAAAAGTCATAACATATACCTTAAAAATACTCGGATGGATAATCCTTGGTATAGTGACTTTATTGCTACTGATAGCCCTGTTAATCCAAACCTCCTTTGTAAAGAAAAAAATTGCATCTTTTGCCGAAAAGCAAGCCAACACATTTATAAATGGCGAACTGACTTTAGGTGAAATTAACGGAAATTTCTTCACAGGAATAAGCCTTAAAAACCTACTTATTACCCATGAAGGTGATACTATTGGCTATTTTGAGGAAATTAGCGCAGCCTATAATTTATTGCCACTAATTGGCGGAAAGCTTGATGTGCGCAACGTCCTATTGAGCCACCCTCGCATCTTCCTAAAGCAAATTAATGATTCCACTTGGAATGTTCAGCAGCTAATTAAACCATCAGCTAACACAACGGAAATCGACACAACCACAAGCAATTTTGCCATTAATCTTGCCAAATTCCAACTTGCAGATGGAACTATTCACATCAATTCACTGGACAGCCTTATCCCCCGTGAAATTAGACAACTTAAGATAATACTTTCCGGCTCATATAGTGCTGATGCTCAGATTTTGGGAGTGGATGAATTTTCGTTCAATGCTCAGCATCCGGCCATTTCGCTCGAAAAATTAGTCTTCAACCTCAAACGCGACAGAGAATCCATCGTTTTAAAAGATTTTGTACTTAAAACAACCAAAAACCAATTGCAAGGCGAGGCTGATTATGCAGAGACGCCCAACCGTAAAGGTAATGCCAACTTTAAAAGTGCACCAATAAAATTGAGCGAGTTTGAGTTTGTGCTGCCCGACTTTCATCTTCCAGCAACGCCGATATTCACGCTCCAAGCAAACTTACACAACGAAGGGGTTAAGGCGATTATTCAGGTTGAAGACAAAGGTCAAAAAATCTACTTCGATTTGATTTCGGAAAATCTATATGCTTTTATCTTCAATCCCGAGAATACAGAATTAGAATATTCAATTGACGGAACCCTCGAAAAAATCGACCTAGCCTACTGGTTGAATAATCCAGAGTTAAAATATCTAATAAACGGTAAACTTAAAGTTAACGGACATGGAACCGATCTGGCAACAGCAAAAATAAATTTAACTACCGATTTTAAGGATTTGATGCTACAGGAACGCCCTGTTGATAAACTCGTAGTGAACTTTAATCTTAACCAAGGTAACCTTTCAGGATTTGCAAGTGGCAAGGGTGATTTTGGCGAGTTTGAACTACTACCCAAAATTCAACAAATACAAACCAATCCTACCTATCAGATAAAACTTACCACACAAAAGTTCAATATAGCAGCCATCACGGGAAACGACAGCCTGCAATCGTCCTTCAATATGGTGGCAAACATTAGTGGTAGCAGTTTCGACCCTGAAAAACTGGCATTAACCGCCAACCTAATGGTGAAAAACTCCACTGTTGCCCAAATAGAAGTGGATACCCTATTTGCTAACGCGAAGTACAGCAACCAGAACATTACCATAGACTCACTGCTGCTGCTTACAGAATCTGTTGTTTTAAATGCTCATGGCAACTATAGTATGAAAGGTCGTTCGGCTATGGATTTAAAAGCGCAGTTCAGCGGATTGGAGGAATTCAAGGCCTTTATTCCATTAGATTCACTTCAAACCAGCGGGGTTATCCTTGCATCTATACGTGGCACACTTGATTCCCTGAGTTTACAAACGAACTTGCATCTTGCACAAACCACCTATCCCGGTTATAGGGTGGACAGTATAAATGTGAATGCCCAAGCTCTTATTGTTGGCGCAGATACCACTGCCCAGCTAAACATGCAGGCATTGAACCTACGCAGTAATGCCATAAATCTGGACTCTATTGTTATGAATGTGGATGCCAGCATGGATTCCATTCTTGTGGATGGCCGAATTAACAACCCTGAGTTAAGCACCAGCATCAAAGCAGGAATTGTTCCGGGAGAAGTTCTGAGCATTACCCTTGCTGACCTAATCCTTGATTATAAAAATCAGCATTGGGCATTGCAATCGCCTCCGGCAAGCCTCAAAATTGCGCCCGAGAGTTACACTGTCAACAATTTTATTTTTGCAACAAGTTCAACCGATAGCGCACAAATCATAAAAGCAGATGGTGCCATTCGACGTAACGGAGTAGAAGATTTTACGCTCGAAATTTCAAGAATTGACCTTGCGGAATTAGCCGAAATGAGCGGCAGGGACATGGATGCCTCCGGTTTATTCAATTTAAAATTGAACCTTTCGGGCGATGCCAGCAACCCAAAAATGGCGGGAGAGTTTGGGGTTGATAATGCTGTTATGAGCAATTATAAATTCACCCAATTTGATGGGACATTTAATCTTGATGACGATAAGCTAAAAGTTGATGCCCTCGTTGTTCCGCAGGATAGCGGAAAAATAGAATTATCTGGTACTATGCCATTGAAATTACAAATGGACAGCCTGAATGTAAAGTTTAATGCAGCTGACCCCCTAGAAGACCTTAAAAAAATAAGCAATTCCCATTGGCCATTCTCCAAAC